>CAYZXM010000032.1:0-22129 GCA_964482455.1 uncultured Treponema sp.
TTAAGCTTTTTCAATAGAAATGCTCCAAGATTTGTCATCTGATTCAACTTCTGTTCCGTTTGAAATAGAAGAAAGAACTTTTGCACTTGAAGAAAGCGTTTCCGACGAAATAAAATCTTTAAACATTTCAAATGCCGATTTCAATTCTTCGTCATCTGTTCCAACACAAAGGTTGATTCTATCCGTAACTTCAAAACCAGATTCTTTTCTTAAATTCTGAATTCCACGAATTAAATCGCGAACATAGCCTTCTTTTTTTAGTTCATCAGTGATTTTTGAATCAAGACCAACTGTCAAAGTTCCTTCGTTCAAAACTTTAAGACCGTCTTTTTCAAGTCGTTCAACAAGAATCTTTTCTGCATTCAAATCAACTGAAAGTCCGTCTACATCAATAGAAAGATTTGTTCCTTCAAGAATTGACTGAATCTGCTCAGAAGAAAGACCTTGAATAATTGCAGCAGCTGCTTTCATTTTTGAGCCGAGTTCTTTTCCTAAAACCTTAAAGTTTGCCTTGCATTTATATTCAACAAGTTCATCTTCGCGGTCATGGAATTCAACTTTTTTAACATTTAATTCTTCGCGGATTGAATCTTCCATTTCAGCAAGAACGCGTTTTTCGTTTTCGTTTCGGGTAACCAAAGCAACAGAAGAAAGCGGCTGGCGGTTTTTAAGATTGTAAGTATTTCTTAAAGAACGACCCATTGAAACAGCTTTTTGAACAGTTTCCATCTTAAACTCAAGTTCTTCGTTGTGCCATTTTTCATTGTAAACCGGATAATCGCACAAATGAACAGATTCTTTATCAGAAGAAGTTCTTAGATTCTGCCAGATTTGTTCTGTAATAAACGGAATAAAAGGACAGGCAACAAGAGAGAAAGTTTTTAATGCAATATACAATGCTTCATATGCTTCTTTTTTGTCGGAATCGTTTTCAGACTTCCAGAAACGGCGTCGGCTTCGGCGAATGTACCAGTTATTCATTTGGTCAATAAATTTTACAATCGGGTCAACTGCACCGCTCAAATCGTAATCGTCAAGACCATTTGTAACATCTTTTATAAGTTTTTGCGTAATCGACAAAAGCCAAGCATCAAGCGGATTTGAAGGAGTTTTATTGTCAAACAAATGTCCATCCGGCTGAATTTTATCAATATTTGCATAAGTTACAAAGAAACTGTAACTGTTCCACAAAGGAAGAATAATATTTTTAATTACATCGCGAACGCCATCATCACTGTAACGAAGGTCATCGGCCTTTACTACAGCAGAATGAATTAAGAACAAACGCAAAGCATCAGCACCAAATTTATTGATTGCTTCAACAGGATCTGTGTAATTTTTAAGCGACTTTGACATCTTTCTTCCGTCTGAAGCCAAAACCAAACCGTTTACGATACAATTCTGGAATGCAGGTTTATCGAATAAGTGACTTGCAAGAACTGTAAGCGTGTAAAACCATCCACGAGTCTGGTCAAGACCTTCAGAAATGAAGCTTGCCGGAAAGTGCTTTTCAAAATATTCTTTATTTTCAAAAGGATAATGCTGCTGAGCGTAAGGCATACTTCCTGATTCAAACCAGCAATCAAAAACTTCAGGGATTCGCTTCATCGTTCCGCCGCACTTTTTACACGGAATCGTAATTTTATCTACAAACTGCTTGTGTAAATCTTCAGGGTAAGTTCCGCTTAAATCTTTTAATTCCTGGCGGCTTCCAACACAAAGCGTTTCTTTACATTCAGGGTTTTCGCACTTCCAAATTGGAATAGGGTTTCCCCAGTAACGATTACGGCTAACTGCCCAGTCGCGAGCACCAGCAAGCCATTTACCAAAACGACCTTCCTTAATGTGTGCCGGCTGCCATTTAATCTGACTGTTTGCCTTTAAAAGATTTTCATGATGATCTGCAACGCGAACGAACCACGAACCGATTCCGCGGTAAATCAACGGCGAAGAACATCTCCAGCAATGTGGATAAGAGTGAACAACTGTATCGCGTTTTACAAGTTTCTGTTCAGCCTTAAGCCGCTGAATAATATCTTTATCGCAATCTTTTACAAATCTACCCTGATATTCCGGGATTTCTTTTGTAAATTTACATTCTGCATCAATCGGTTCAACTTCAGGAATGCCAGAACCTGCAAAAACTTTATGGTCTTCTTCACCAAAGGCCGGAGCAATATGAACAATGCCAGTTCCGTCTTCTGTAGAAACATATGCAGCATTGAACATTCTGAATGCACCTTTTTCACATTTCTGCTTTGTTTTTTCTGCACAAACCGAAGGATCTTTTAAGTTTTCAAAATAAGGGAAAAGCGGTTCGTATTCCGTACCCAAGAAATCTTTTCCTTTTTTTGTGTAAATGATTTTATAGCCCGATTCATCTTTGTAGTAAGCAGAAAGTCGTTCTTTTGCAAGAATATAATATTCGCCTGAATCATTATCAAGAATTTTTACATAATCAATTTCAGGCCCCATACAAAGACCAAGGTTTGAAGGAAGAGTCCAAGGAGTTGTAGTCCATGCAATAAAATATGTAGAACCATTTGCAATTTCTGAATCGTTTACATTTTCACCGGCTTTTGTAATCTTAAAACGAACGGTTACAGTCTGATCCTGAACATCTTTGTAGCCCTGAGCCAATTCGTGTGTAGAAAGAACCGTAGAACATCTAGGACAGTACGGAAGAATATATTTTCCTTCATAGATAAGGCCTTTGTCCCAAAGAGTTTTTGCGACCCACCAAATTGATTCCATATAATCAGGATTCATCGTTTTGTAGTCGTGGTCAAAATCAACCCAGCGACCCATTCGTGTAATCGTCTGTCGCCATTCTGAAGTATATTTTAAAACCGAAGCCTTACATTTATCGTTGAATTTATCGATTCCGTATGCTTCAATTTCGTGCTTAGAATTAATTCCGAGTTCTTTTTCGATTAAGTTTTCTACAGGAAGACCGTGACAATCCCATCCGAAACGGCGTTCAACCTTCTTTCCTTTCATTGTCTGGTAGCGTGGAATAATATCTTTAATTGTAGAAGGAATAAAATGTCCGAAATGCGGAAGCCCAGTTGCAAATGGAGGTCCGTCATAGAAAACATATTCTTCTGCACCTTCACGCTGGCTTAAAGATTTTTTGAAAGTATCATTTTCTTTCCAAAATTTTAGAACTTCTTCTTCTTGTTTTGGAAAATCTGCTTTTGGATTTACGTTTTTATACATAATTTATAATTCCTTAAGAAAAAAATCACTTAAAGAATACCTGTAAAACTTAGTTAAATTTCACAAGCTCTTACAAAGAAAGTTATAACATAAACACAAAATTTATTCTACTTTTGAATTAAAAAGATTTTCAATATTCGTCGATTTTTACAATTTAACAAATTACAACGTTATCTTTTTTTACAAATCCAAGAGCTTCTAACGAATGAACTGTACGATAAACCGTAGCACGTCCTATTTCCCTGTCTTTTTTGCGAGCAAGATAATAAAGCTCCTTACATGAACATCCTGGATTTTTTAAGATTATGTAAACCAACTGCTTTCTTTGTTCAGTAACACGGCATCCTTTTTTTCTGAAAGCACCTACAATCTGATCAAATTTTTCATCCATAAGAAATCTCCAAGACTTATAAAAGAATTATATAGTTAGCATAAACTAACCAAATTGTTATGTCAAGATTTCTTACTTTTATATTTGTATAAGAAACCAAAAAGGATACTTTTTAGAGTTTTTAGGTTGTTTTTCTTGATGAAACAGTTTTTTTTCCTTGACCAAACAGATTGTTTTCCTTAGTTAAACATTCTGTTTCTTACTGAGAAACATATTAAAGATGAATGTTAAATTATTTAGATTAAACTTACTCAATTTGCAAAAACCGCTTCCGATTTTATTGATTTACTAAAAAAATCGAAATTTAGCCTACTTAAAAACAACGTCTAAAATCATCATTAAGATAAAACCGAATCCAAAACCAATTGTTCCATTGTTTGAATGAGAACCTTCGCTTGCTTCAGGAATTAATTCTTCAACAACAACAAACAACATTGCTCCGGCAGCAAAAGAAAGCAAATATGGAAGAAAATAATTAATTACAGATGAAATTATAATGGTTATAAGTGCAGCAATAGGTTCAACAATTCCAGAAATCGTTCCATATAAAAAAGATTTTAACTTAGAATTTCCCTCTGATTTTAAGGGAAGACTTATAACCGCTCCTTCAGGAAAGTTTTGAATTGCAATTCCCACAGAAAGAGCCAGTGCTGAAGCAAAGTTCAAAGAAATTGAACCTGCTAAAAATCCTGCTGCAACTACTCCAACTGCCATTCCTTCCGGGATATTATGAAGTGTTACTGCAAAACAAAGCATTGTAGTTCGTTTTAGACTAGCTTTAGGTCCATCTGCTTTTTGTGCATTAAGATGAAGATGCGGAACAATCATATCAAGAATAAAAAGAAAGACCATTCCTAAAAAAATGCCTGAAGCAGCCGGAAAAAAAGCAAATTTTCCTAAAGAAGCACTTTGTTCAATAGAAGGAATAATTAAAGACCAAACCGATGCTGCAACCATAACGCCAGAAGCAAAACCTAAAAGAAGTTTTTGAACTTCTGGCTGTATTTTATTTTTAAGAAAAAATACTACAGAAGAGCCCAAAAGAGTTCCAATAAATGGAATAAGAATAATATAAAAAACTGCCATAGTGCCTCCTTTTATTTATAAAAAAAAACACAGGACTCAAGTTTTTTTTAAGGAGAACGTTTAGTTGAATCCTGTGGAAAAGTCGGGTTTTCTTTTATAATTTATGACTTGCAGTCTAATAAATTCTGTTTTTTTACTGCATAAATAAAATCAAGATTAACTTATGCTTCAATGCCTAATTTTTCACAGGCAGCAGACGTTTCTTCATCCGGAAAAAGATGACCTGAAAGACCTTCGCCATTTACTACAACTGCTCCAGCAGAAGTAAGACGTTCCTTCCATATTCGCAGCCATTCGCCGTCTCCCCAATCGTATGAACCAAAGATTGCAACCTTTTTTCCAGAAAGTTTTGATTCAATTGCTGTGTAAAAGTTTTCCATTGAATCTTCAAGTTCTTCTGCTCCCATTGCAGGACTTCCTAGAATTATTACATCGCTTGAAAGAACTTTTTCTGCATCACAAGAATCTGCTGTTGCAAAATAAACTTCACTTCCTGATGCTTCTGCTCCTTTTTTTATAAATTCGGCCATAGCCTGTGTATTTCCTGTTGTTGTTGAATAAATAATTGCTTTTTTCATTTTACACCTCGATTTTTTTGCTCTCGCATTTTTAATATAATTTTCTGTTATCTGACCTTGCATCCATTTTTTTTATGTAAGATAACAAGTATAAGTTAGTTATAACTAACTTATTTATAATAAAATAATTAGTTTTAATCAAGTAGTTAGCATAAACTAACCTATTTTTTTTTCCGATTATTTTTATGTCTATGCATTTTTTTAGATTTTTTTTCTTATCAATATTTTTATTTGTTTGTAATGCAGCTTTTTGCACTATTCCCTCTTCTTTAAAAGGTATATGGCAAGGAAATGACAGAATTATCTTTTTAGGCGGAGAAGATGAAATATCTATCATATTAAAAGAATTTTATGGCTGGTACTACGACAGAGCCGTTGAACCTGAAAGTTTTTCTAAAATTAAAAGCCGTTCAAGAAATTCTGCAAGTTCAAAAAATGCACAAGATTATAAAATTAGTTTTTCACCTATTCCTAACACAGAAAATACATGGGAAATGACAATAACAATTGATAAAAAGACTAAAAATATAATTCCGATTGCTCTTATTAATGATGAAATTTATTTAGATTTTTTTATAAAAACATTTGATGAAGATGATATTTATGGCTTTTGGCAAGGAATAAATAATGCAGATTCAATAAGAATTTCTGAAAGAAAAAATAATGAAAATATTACTTCTTGGTACATAAGCGAAAATGGAATCTATAAATTACGGTTTTGGAAAACTTTAATGAATAATGAAAATGAAGATGCAATTTTTTCGGATGGCGAAAATATTTTTTCAATACAAAAACATATTTTCACTTCTGACTGTAATTATACTTGCGTAAGTGGAAAAGGAAAAAATATTCGCAATGTAGAAAAGTTCCAGAAATTTCCATTCGATGCAAAGTTTGATGATAAAAGGAAAATAATGATTTTAGGAAAACCTTACCTTACAAAGATTAAAGATGCAGATTCTAAAGAAAAATTAATTGACATTGTCACCCAAGCAAACTCCAGACGAAAAACTCCGCCTGCCCCACTTTTTAAAGAAGAAGAACTTGACTGGCACTGGGATATTATAAATGAACTTGAAAAAGGAAATGAAATTATTCAAAAAGTACGCGAAAGACAAAGACAATTTGGACCACGTCCAGGGGATTTTCAAAAATAAGCAGAAAATATATACTCTGTATCTATGATTACTTATCTTGCAAAACTTGGCGAGCTTATGTTAAAGGGCTCAAATCTTAAATCTTTTGAAAAACTTCTTTATACAAATGCAAAAACTTATTTAAAAGGATTAAATTTAAATATTATTTGCCATGCAGGCAGACTTTACATTGAATGCGAAGAAAACGATTCTGCTACTGTAGAAAATTGCCTTTCTCATCTTTTAGGAATTACAGGCTGGGCAAAAACTTTAACTTGCGAAAACGATATTAATTCCATAAAAAAATGCGTGCGGGAAATTGCAGAAAAAGAAAAAGACTTAAACCCAAAAATCAAAACTTTTAAAATAGACGCACGCAGAGCAGACAAAAAGTTCCCACTTACCTCATTTGAAATAAACTGTGAATGTGGTGCTGCAGTCTGCGATGACGATTTTATGCAGGTTGATGTTCATCAGCCAGATATAAAAATATATGTTGAAGTTCGTGAAAAAACTTTTATTTATTCCGATGCCCAAAAAGGACACAGAGGACTTCCAGCTGGTTGCAGCGGTTTAGGTCTTCTTCTTCTTTCTGGTGGAATTGATTCCCCTGTTGCCGGTTATAGAATGTTAAGACGTGGAATGAAAATCGAATGTGTTTATTTTCATTCTTACCCGTACACATCAATTGAAGCTCAAAAAAAAGTTGAAGAGCTTGCAGCAAAACTTTCAGAATTTGGGCTAAAAACATACCTTAACATTGTGCCTTTTACAGAAGTTCAAATGAAAATAAAGCAAAAAGCACCGGAAGAATGGTCAACGCTTATGCTCAGAGTCTGTATGATGAAAGTAAGTAATATGCTTGCAAAAAGGATTCAAGCAGATTGCATTGTTACAGGCGAAAGTCTTGGGCAAGTTGCAAGCCAAACAATTGAAAATATGAATATAACCGAACATTTTGCAGAATTTCCACTTTTACGCCCTCTTGTAGGTCTTGATAAAGAAGAAATTATGCAAACTGCAGAATTTATAGGCACTTACAATACCTCAATTCTTCCTTATGAAGACTGCTGTGTTCTTTTTAGCCCAAAACACCCAGTATTACGCGGTCGCATTGAAGATGCAGAAAGAATCTTTAATGACCTTGATGCCGAAGACCTTATAAAAGAATCATTTGAAAAACGAGAAGTTAAACGTTTTGAACTGGGGAAAGAAATTTAGCGGCAACTTTTAAGGAATTTGTATCTATCTGAAGGCTATCGAAATTCTTTTTCATTTTAGAATCAAAATTCTCATCGTTTAGTATTTCGTTTACCTTCTTATAGATTTTTCTAGAACTTTGAATAAAATAACCAACATGATTATTAACTGCAAAACGCATATTTCCTAATTCCTGATTATGTATATAACGACAGATAATTACAGGTTTTCTAAACGAAAGAACCTCTAAAAGAGTGGCCGGACCTGCTTTTATTACAGCACAATCACAGATTTTTACAAGTTCATCAAAATAATCAACAAAACCAAAAACATGAAGATCCAATTTTGGATGAGCCAGACGCAAAAGAGTCATATTTCTTTTTTTTACAACATCGCGTCCGCAAATTATTGCTATTGCAAAATTAGACCTGTGAAGAATACATTGATTAACAATTTCAGTTGCACCAGGTAAACCTTCTCCCCCACCAACCAGTAAAACAACTTTCTTTTCAGGATCAAACCCATGTTTCATTTTTAAAAGCCGAATATCATTTGGATTATCGTTTAATGTCCTGAATTTTTCATTCATAAGAAATGGAATTACACTGATATTTTCAGATGGAACACCACATTCATTTACACCAATTTTTTTAGCTTCTTCTGAATAAACAAAATATTTTACATTTTTTTCATAAAACCAGCAGTGAGGAACTGTAAACGGATCGGTTACAATAACAGTAAAATTTATGTTCCAAGGAATATTTTTTAAAACATCCTTAACGAACGGAGTAACACCAAAATGGAAGCAAACAATATCTGTCGGTTTTTCCTTTAAAATCATCTTTCTAAGATGCCGCCTTGCTTCTGGACCAATTACATAATTTAAAAGACTTTGTAACCAACGGTATTTTCCAAGATCATACACAAGAGGAAAAAGCCCATGAATAAAATTCAATGAATAATTATATCCTTTTTCAAAAATAAAATGCCCCAAACCATGACGCGGATACCCTATCGCCATTTTTACCTGAACATCAGGATCTAACGTTTTCATTGAATTTGCGAGAACTTTTGCAGCAGATTTATGACCTGCTCCTGTATTTAAATATAGAAATAAAAATTTTCTATCAGCCATTAAAAAAAGATTTTCGCTCCTGCTCTAAAATAATGATTATATGAATTATGCAATTTATTTTTCCATGAATCCAGCATTTTTTCTGCATTTTCTTCTGTAAGTTCTGTGCAATTTCCAGAATAAATAGGATTAGAAACTCCGTCGTTTTGAATAAATTCAAACGTATAACCTACGTCTATCGAAACTTCAGACGATTTTTTACTTGTAAATATATACTCAACATTAATACCTGCCTGCATTGTATACATTATATCATCCTGCATAAGAAAAGATGTCTGCTCTTTTGCAGAATCAAGATTTTGTGTATTATGCAACAAACTTGTATCTGAATATGCTGTTCCATCCAGTTTTTTTATATCTTCATAGTCTAAGTCTTCAAACTGATTTCCATGCCTTGCATATGAAGAAAATGTTGAAATCTTAAGATTATTCTTAGGCTTAAAATTCAACGTCATTGTAATTCGGTCTGAATTAGGAAGTAAGTTTGTTCCTATCGGATTTGAAAAGTTCGTATAAGAGCGATAATTGTAATCTTCGTTTTGAGAATCATAAAATGTATATGTATAAGGCGTTACAAGTGTGTAATCAACGGAAATTAAACTTGCAATAGAATCAAGTGGAGTATATGTAAAACCAGTTTTAAAAGCCGTTCTAAGAGCAGCATCATTCCACTTTAACTTAATAAATGGTTTTACATTTAAATCATTCAGCATAAGTTCAGTATTCCAAGAAAAACATTGAACCGGCTTTACTTCAATTTTTGTACCAGCATAAACAGATTCGGTTTTTCCATCTGCCATAGAAACAATTACCCACGGAATAGGAATTACAAACGATGGATTAAAGCTTTTACCAAAAACTGCACCTTCAAAATAACTTATATTAAGTTTTCCGTTAAACAAAGGAACATTTACAGAATGAAAAGTAAAAAATTTATTAAAAGAATAATCATTCGTTTTTGTGCAATCGTTATTCGTAGCCCCAAGAAGACCAAAAACCTGAGCATATTGGATTTTCTCCCCTTCATAATTAAAAGTTCCATTTAAAATCTGATTAGAAGAAGAAAGAATTAAATCATCATCAGGAAAAAGACCATAAGAAAGTTTGTTATAACCAAAAGATGAATAAATATTTTTATTTCCAAAAGTAACATTTCCTGAAACATCAAGAAGAAGATCAATATCCCCAGCATTAAAACGCAATGGTTCAATTACAGAAAAATCTGAACCAGAAAAAATACTAGGCGTAATTTCAGAATCGCTTATATAAGAACTTAAACCAGAAAGACTTGTATCAAAACCAATACCTAAAAAATCGCTAAATGAATAATCCGTAGAAAAACCAACATTTCCTAAAGCCTGTTGGGAAAAATCAAAACGTTCAGGCTCTTTTTTGTAAGTATCTTCCAAAGAATAAATTTTTCCATAATAAACAGCAGAAGAAGAAACGTGAAAAGCCCTTCCAAAGAACTTTTTGTAATAATATTCAGCTTTTTCCTTTTCAGATTCTTCCCCATTTTGAATCACCAAAGAAAGCATCTGTTTTATTACGTTTACAGGATACGGTTTTAATTGAGGAAGACGAGAAACATATCCTTTTTGAAACCAATTTACCGCATCAGAATAAAATTCTTCGTTAGGATCAGCAGAAACTTGAGAAAATATTGAACCAGATAAAAATACAATGAGCAAAAACAAAAAAATATTTTTTTTCATCAGAAATTCCATAAAATATTTCTTACTGCACACACAAAATTTCAGAATGCACAGTGTATGTATTTTACTTATTTATTGAATGATTTACAAGTTAAGTGATAAAATGAAACATACTTCTGTTAAGGTTAGTTTATGAAAGCACAAGAAAAAAAAATAATTTTTAATCTTTTAAAAAATGCAAGTGATAATTTTCACGGATATTATTCACCAGAATTTTCTGAAACTCCTGACTTTACAGACGATATAGAAGAAGAAACTATTCAAACAAAATCCGAAACAGAAAAAAAACAATCCCTTACGCTAGAAGCATTAAACAAAAAAATCTGTGAATGTAATCGTTGTACTCTTTGTCAAAAACGAATAAATACCGTTCCAGGCGAAGGTGTAGAAAATCCTATAGTCCTTGTTATAGGCGAAGCTCCTGGCGAAGAAGAAGATAAAGCTGGCCGCCCGTTTGTTGGTCCTGCAGGACATCTTTTAGACAAAATGCTGAATGCAATACAATTAGATAGAAAACTAAACTGCTTTATTGCAAATACAGTAAAATGCAGACCACCATATAACCGCGACCCAGAAGAACAAGAAACAGAAGCTTGCCGTTCTTTTTTAGACGCACAAGTTGCTATTTTAAAACCAAAAATGATTCTTGCACTCGGAAAAATTGCTATTCGTGATCTTTTAAAAATCAACGGAGATTTTTCCTTAAACAAATTTCGTGGACAAATCTATGAATACAATAATATTCCACTTGTTGTAACCTATCACCCTAGTGCTCTTTTAAGAAACATCGAATTTAAAAAGCCAGCATGGCAAGATCTTAAGTTCTTAAAATCAAAACTTTTAACAATTTCGCCTGATTATGCAAAGGATTTTAACTCAAAATGAAATATCTTCAAATTGTGTTAAACCTTCCATTAAATCAAACTTTTACATACTCATGGAATCCAGAAACAACTGAAAACGAAAAATCAGAAAGCGAAATAACAGAAAACAGTGACGTTTTAATCGGAAAAAGAGCCGAAGTCAGATTCGGAAACAGAAAGATGACCGGTTTTATTGTAAGCACAAGCGATTCTATTCCTAAAGACTGCCCGGTTTCAGCAGAAAAAATAAGATCGATTATAAAAATAACGGATACAGAACCGCTTTTTACAAAAGAAATTTACAATCTTGCTTTATGGATTTCAAAATATTATATCTGTTCAATAGGCGAAGCCGTTTTTTCTATAATTCCTTCACGCGGAAAAAGAGAAGTCAGCTGTCCAGGCTTTTCTTTTGAAGAAGATATTACAACAAAAATAGCATCTTCATTAAGTGACGAACAGTTTAAGGCTGTAGATTCAGTTATAAAATCAGCAGAAACAAAAACAGTTTCATACCATTATCTTTACGGTCCAACTGGAAGTGGAAAAACCGAAGTCTTTCTTCAATGTGCAGAATGGATGTTAAACCAAAAAAAAGGCGTAATTTATCTTGTACCAGAAATTGGTCTTACTCCTCAAGTTGTAAAATCTGTAACAGCACGTTTTGGAAATACTGCCGCAGTCCTTCATTCAGGTCTTACTCCAAGCCAAAAATTAAGCGAATGGAAAAGAATAATGCACAAAGAAGCAAGAATTGTAATTGGTGCCCGAAGTGCAGTATTTGCTCCAGTTCCTGATTTAGGAATGATAATCATTGACGAGGAACACGATGCTTCTTATAAATCGGGGGAAACGCCACGCTATCACGCAAGACAAGCAGCAATGCACCGTTGTTCTGTTCTTGGCATTCCACTGCTTATGGGAAGTGCAACGCCAAGTGCAGAAGCCTGGTACCTTATGAAAACAGGTCGTCTTATAAGTCACACTTTAACAAAACGACTTAGTGGCGGAGCAATGCCAAAAATCAAAACAATCGATCTTTCCAAAACAAATAATTCTGGTTGCATAAGCGATGTTCTTGCAGAAGAAATCCGCAAAACGATTGAAAATAAAAAACAGGTAATTCTTTTTTTAAACAGACGTGGTTTTACTCACTTTTTTAGATGCAACAGCTGCGGTTATGAAATAAAATGCAAAAATTGTTCCGTTCCAATGACGTATCACAAAGCAGAAAACAGACTTAGATGTCATTATTGCAACTGGTCAATTCAACCGCCAAGTTCATGCCCAAAATGTTCAAGTGTTGACGTAGGTTACAGTGGATTTGGAACAGAATACATAGAAAGCGAAACTCGTGCAAAGTTTCCAAATGCAAGAATAATAAGAGTTGATACCGATTCGCTTACAAAAAAAGGCGAACTTCAAGAAAAATTAGATTCATTCAGAAATGGTGAATACGACATAATGCTTGGAACACAGATGATTGCAAAAGGCTTAAACTTTCCAAACCTGCAATTAGTAGGCGTTATTCTTGCAGACACAAGTCTTCATATGCCAGATTTTAGAGCCAGCGAACGAACTTTCAGTTTAATTACACAAGTTGCAGGACGAGCCGGAAGATATTTTCCTGATGGCAAAGTTTTTGTTCAAACATATAATCCACTTAAAGAACCAATAAAATTTGCATGCAGCGGACAAACCGAAGCATTTTACGATTATGAACTTGAAACCAGAAAAATAGTCGGTTTTCCACCATTTGCAAGGCTTTGCCGCCTTGTCTTTAGAAGTGCAGAACAAAAAAAAGCAGAACAATTTGCACAATCCTCAATAGAAATACTTAAGAAAAATTGCGGAAAAGGCATAGATGTAATAGGACCTGCAGAATGTCCAATCTTAAAAATAAACCAAAATTATCGTTATCAGGTAATTTTAAAAGGACTTGATATAAGACCCATGCAAAAAGCAATCAATGCACTTGTATTTAATTATACCCACCCTGCTTCCGTTTACATTGAATTTGACATTGACCCAGTTTCTTTATTGTAAATTGTAAGATTTTTAAAAGAATAAAATCTAAAAGATTAAATATGCCTTCGAATACCATCAAACTTTATATCATAAAGAAAAAGACCTTTAGCAGGGGCTGTAACACCGGCCTTTGAACGATCTTTTGCTTCTAAAATTCTTTTTAAAGAATCTTCATGAGCATTAATTTTATCAAGATTAATTAAAGTGCCTGTAATAGTGCGAACCATTTTCCATAAAAAAGCATTTGCTTCAATTTCAAAAACAACAATTTTTTTGCCATCGGGAAAAGATTCCTGAGTAAAAAAATGAGCCTTTTCTAAATAGCGAAAAGTAGAAACACTTGCATCTCCGCTTGCAGCAAAAGAAGCACAATCTATTTCACCAGAAAGACATTCGCAGTATTTATTAAGACGAGGAATATTCATCTCATAATTTACAAACCAGGAATAACGATTATTATTTGCAAGAATATTCTGCGGACTCAAAAAATACCTGTAAATACGGCTTGTAGCACTTGTACGGGCATTAAAATCTTCTGAAACTTCTATTGAAGAAGTAATTCTTATATCTTGCGGTAAAAATGAATTTAGGGCACACACATATTTTTCTGGTGGAATAGAATCTATCGGAGAAAAAAAATTTGCCTTTTGTGCTACCGCATGAACTCCACTATCTGTACGCCCGGAACCATAAAGCAAAACAGGCACTTTGTGAAGTTTTTCAAGTGCTTTTTCAATTTCGCCTTGAACAGTTCTGGAAACATTTTTTATATTTCCAGCATCCTGCCTTTGCCAGCCGCAAAAATCAGTTCCATCATAAGAAATTGTAAGAAGAATATTACGCACAGAAAAACCTAAAAATCATCATCATTTAACTCTTTACTAAGATTATCATAAAGAGTTCTTGCTTTTTCCAAAAGTGGACCCGGTTTATTTTTAGAAGATTTTCCAAGACCAAAAATCCTAGCAATAGCCGTTTTAGATTCAGAAAGTTTTTTTAATCTAAGTTGAATATCTTCTTTTTGACCATAAGTATATTCAAGATAACCGCACAAATAAATTACACCATCCCAGCCGTAATTTTTATCCATATCCGGACCAAAATTATTCAATGTAGAACTTTTTTCCTTTCTTTCTGTTTCGCAATAAATACCCTGCTGGTAAAAAAACAAAGCCTTGCGACACATAACATCAGAAATATATTTAAAATTATGACCAGGCAATGCCATATCCAGCTCTTTTGTAAGCCATGACATTCTTAAAGAAAGTATTGCTCTTTTCATAGTCGGAAGGTTTTCAGGCGGTAGCTGACTGTAAGTAAGAAGAGCAAGATAATACATTGCACAACCATCATACAAAGTACGTTCTTTTTTTAAATTAAAATGCGGAAAAACTACAGAACACTTTTCTTCCCTTTGATCTTTAGAGTCAAAAAGTTCCTCAGTAAGATTTCTATCAGAGATTTCTTTAAAATCTGACCATAATAAAGCGGTATAACAATTTGGACACGCTCCAATTTCATAAATAAGAGGATAAATACGACCGAATTTTGCAGAAGGTTCATAAATTCTATGCAGTTCATCTGTAAGACTACCTGCAATCATTCGACCGTTTCCACTGAGCATAACTTCTTTATCAAAAGCTTTTTTACAAACAGGACAAGTACATTTTTCCTTTGACCAATATGAAATCGCAGGCTTCTTTTTTTCGCCCTCAGCAATAGATTTTTTTACAGTCGTCACTAGTTTTGCTCCTATAAAGCGACTAAAGTTTTTCGATTATAAGATATGCCAATGCATATTCTTTTTCATGCGTTAATGATATATGAATTTTTGCATTTCCGCACTTATTTTTTAAAAGTTGTGCAGCATTATTCTGAACAATAAACTGAGGCTTTCCATTTTCATCTTTTTTTACAAAAACATCGCAAAGATTAAAACCAGAAAGTCCTGTTCCCAAAGCCTTAGAAAACGCTTCTTTTGCAGCAAACCGAGCAGCATAATGTTCACAGGCAATTTGAACGGATTTAAAATCTTTTATTTCTTCTGCATTAAAATACCGTTCAATAAGATTTTTATTTTGAACCCATCTTTTTATGCGTTCCACTTTTACAATATCAACACCAATACCAAAAATCATTCTGCCTTCTTTTCCGGTTCTTCAATTTTTATCTTAGACTCTTCGTTTTTATCTTCTGTTGTATCTACCTTTTCTGTGTTTTCAGGTACTTCTTCTGTTTTTAATGTTTTTGCAATAACTTTTACAAAAACAGTTTCATCAGATTTAGATTCAAGTTTTATTCCAGTTGGAACAGCATACTGAATAGGAAGTTCATATTCACCAGCTTCAGTTATATCACCCATATCAATAAAAACATTTTTACCGTCAGGATTAAAAGAATTTAAGGTAAGCACTGGAGCATTAACCGTTAAATCAACAGAAGGAATCTCTGATGAAAGTTCAAGATTTTCATTTAAATTCCATACATCAGGAACAATTTTTGTATATTTTCGACTTTCAAACTGTTCAGAAATTTTTACGGTAACCTTATAATCACTTTCAGGAAGAATAGATATTTTTGAATTTACATTATCCAATTTTGTTTCAACAGAAAAACTTAGTGCAGCACCGTCAACAATTACTTTTTTTGTGTAAATATGCTTTATTTTTTCAACAATTCTAGAAGGACCTACAACCTTTACAGTCGCTGGAGTAACATCAAAACCGTCAATTTTATAGCCATTTGTAGGAGAACCTGAAGAGGCAACCTCTACAGGAATGTACTTTAACACCTTTTCATCAAGCAAAACATGCAATGTTTCAAGTTTTGGGCGGCATTCAAATGTGTCAAATTCCATAAGTTTTTCAGAAACATTAATAACAATCGGAACTGTATATTCACCAGGAGTAACAAAATTATCAAAATTAACAGTAGCCTTAAAATCTACATTTTGAATAAATGCCATATTTTCAGCAGTAGTCGTAACTAAAACCTTAACGAACTTTGGAAGTTCTTGTGCTGGCATCATAAGACCTTCTGCCTGAACTGTAAGAGGAACGGAAAAAGTTTTCTTCTGTAAAGAAATCGATTTATTAAAAACATACAGAAAAAACGCAAGAATAAGACATATAACTTTACTTACCCAGTTAGCTGTAAGTTTTTCAATCAGTTTCTTTATGTTCATCGATTGTATCCTCCATATTATATGCGTCAGGTGTTATCTCAAGAAGATTTTCCAGAATCTTTGTTAAATCTTTTACAGAAAGGTCATAATGAAGTTTAGAATCGTAGGCAAGACTTAATGCACCAGTTTCTTCTGAAACAACAAGAACAACTGCATCAGAAACTTCAGAAAGACCAAGAGAGGCTCTATGCCGTGTTCCAAATGTTTTTTTAATATCATACTGCTCACTCAAAGGCAAAAAACAACCGGCAGCAACAATTTTTCCACCTTGAATAATACACGCACCATCATGCAAAGGTGTATCCATACCAAAAATTGTAACAAGAAGATTTGAAGAAATATTTGCATCCAACCTTGTTCCAGACTGAATAATATTATCAAGATTTGTGTGACGCAAAAAAACAGCAAGCATTCCTCTTTTTTGCTTTGAAAGCATTTCGGCAGCAATTAAAACTGAATCAACGTAAGTATGTTTTGAACGATGCCCAAATGCAAACCATTGGTCCTGACCAAGACGCAAAAAAAGTTTTCTTACTTCCGGCTGAAAAACAACCGCAAGACCAATAATTAAAACAGGACCGGCAGTATCAAAAATCCATAAAAGAGTATCTAACTTTAAAAGATAGGCAATAAGATACGAGATTGCAAGAATTACAATCGCCTTTAATATCTGAATACTGTTTGTTTTAACCATTACTTGATACGCTTTGTACAAAACAAAGGTAAGAAAACCAATATCAAGAAACGGTCTTAAAAAATTATATACTGCAATAATAGTTTCTACAGACTTCACCTGATTATCCTCTTAATTTTACCTATTAATATACTCTAAGACCTTTAAAGTATCTACAGTCTCTTTTACATCATGAACACGCACAATCTGTGCACCATTCATAACAGAAATTAAATTGGCAGCAAGAGTACCACAAAGACGATCTTGAACACTGCGACCAGTAATTTCGCCAATACAAGATTTTCGCGAAAGTGCCATTAAAATGGTATACTTTTTATTGCAAAGTTTTCCAATATTTTTTATAAGGCATACATTTCCTTTTAAATCTTTACCAAAACCAATACCAGGATCAACAATTATCTTTTCTTGTTTTATTCCGCATTTTTCTGCAAAAGAAGCACGTTCCAAAAGATAATCATTTACTTCTAAAAAAATATCTTTATATTCTGTTTCAGACTGCATTTTTAAGGGAGTTCCCCTTTTATGCATTAAAATTACAGGAAGCTCAGTTTTAGCACAAAAATCAGCCATTTCAGAATCATCTTTTAAAGCGGAAACATCATTTAGAATATCCGCACCAGATTCAAAAGCCGCCTGCATAACATTTTTTTTTCTTGTATCAACAGAAATAGGAATATCAGAAACTTCGCGAATTTTCTTTATTACAGGAACAATACGTTTTATCTCTTCTTCTTCTGAAATATATTCACTTCCAGGTCGTGTAGATTCGCCGCCAATATCAATAATATCTGCACCTTCAGAAATAAGACGTAACGCATAATCTGCACCACCACGACTTTCGCCGTAAAAAGAATCTGGTGTCGCATTTACAATTCCCATTACAAAAGCAGGAAGAGAAGTTTTTATTGTTCTGTTCTTTAATTTTAGTTCACACATAAAAAATCCTGTTAGTTCTCTTTAGGGGGCATCTTTAAAACTTCAAGGGCAGCATTTCGTAAATCTTCAGGACTAAGTTTTGCCTGCATAAGAACCTGCTCACGAGTTCCCTGATGAAAGAACTGACACGGAAACGCTTTTATCTTAAAATTATTAATTCCATTTTCTGCACAAAGACCAGAAAGATATTCGCTTATTCCGCCAATAGAAATTCCATCTTCTGCAAAAACAAGCCCATCATACGCTTTTGCAATATTTAAAAAATATTCAGAATCAAAAGGCTTTATAAAACGAAGAGAATATATATCGCACAAAATATTATCAAAAGAAAGCGAACGAGAAGCCTTTAAAACTTCTGAATATAAACCACCTGTTGTAACAAAAAGAACTCTTTTTGCTTTTTTTACAGAATCTTCAAATTGCACTGCAAAAGAAGGTTCATATTCCATAGCAGAAACCAAAACGCCACGCCCTTCCTGCACTGGTTCAGAAAAACAAGGAACTTCCGTAGGACACGACATCTTAGGATAGCGGATAACCACTGCTTTATCACTTTCACAAGCGTATTCAAGACACAAAGACAAATCCTTTGCTGTTGCCGGAGACATTATTTTAATATTTGGAACAGGGCGGAAAAGCGAAATATCAAAAACACCCTGATGAGTTTCTCCGTCGCCAGGAACAGCACCTGCCCTATCCAAAACAATGACCGCCTTAAGATTTTGCAATGCAATATCATGAATCACTTGATCTACAGCACGCTGCATAAAAGTTGAATAAATGCACACAATCGGTAAAAGTCCACCACGCGAAAGTCCGCCGGCAAACGTAACAGCATGCTCTTCTGCAATGCCAGTATCAAAAAAGCGTTCAGGATAATGCCTTGCAAAAGAAGCAAGACCTGTTCCTTTTGTCATTGCCGCAGTAATTGCAACAATATCATTACGTTTTTCTGCCAAAGACATAAGAGCATTACTGAAACTTTCCGTAAAACTCAACGTATCAAACTTTTCAACAGTACCATCGCTTATAGTAAAAGGTCCTACACCATGAAAACGTTCAGGATGGTCTTCTGCCGGGCTATATCCCTTTCCTTTTTTTGTAATAATATGAACAACAACAGGATGATTCATATTTTTTACACGATTAAAAACAGTTTCCATCTCTTTTACATTGTGTCCATCTAACGGACCTGCATATTCAAAACCAAGATCTGTAAAAAGATTATTAGAAAGCAAAAGTCCTTTTAATCCCCTTTTAAACCTAAAAACGAACTTTGTAAGAATTTTATTTGCAACTGGAATTTTCTGAATAAAATTATCTACACTGTGCCTGAATGACTGATAATGAGAAGTCATAGTTATTCGGCTTAGGTAACTTGAAATAGCCCCAGTGTTATGGTCTATCGACATTTGATTATCATTTACGACAACAATAAGATTTTTTCCAAGCTGACCGGCATTAGAAAGTGCTTCAAACGCCATTCCACCAGTAAGAGCACCATCGCCAATTACGGCAATAACTTTACCTTCTGTTTTTGTAATATCACGAGCCATTAAAAGCCCTAATGCAGAAGAAATTGACGTTGATGAATGCCCATTATCAAAATAATCGTGTGGAGATTCTTCTTTTTTTGTAAAACCAGAAAGACCATTTTGTGTACGTAGAGTTGAAAATTCTTTGTATCGCCCTGTAAGTAATTTATGTGCATAACACTGATGACTTACATCCCAAATAATTGCATCTTTCGGACTTTCAAAAGCACGATGAAGAGCAATCGTAAGTTCAACAACACCAAGATTACTTGCAAGATGTCCGCCATTTTTTCCAACAACTTCAATTATGACACGCCTGATTTCTGAAGCGAGTGCTTCTATTTGTTTTTGCGAATAATTTTTTATATCTTTTGGAGAATGAATAGAACTAAGCAGCACCAGAACCCTCGCTTAAGGACATACTTAAAAAAAAGACCGGGACAAAAACCTCTGACCCGGTCATCAAGACATATCAAAGTAAACTACTTTGCCTTATGTCTATTCTTTCTAAGCATCTTTTTACGCTTATGTGTCGCCATCTTCTGGCGTTTTCGTTTCTTTCCACAAGGCACGATGGCACCCCTCTACTAGTAAAGTAGAAACATTATCTTACAAACTGACACTTTCGTCAATAGAAAAATAATGTTTTCTTAACAATATGTTTTTTTTATTATTTTCAAAGAATATCAGTCGAATTTTTCAAAAGTTGATTGTTTTTCGACTAATTATAGGTTATTTTTAGTCGAAAATTAATTTATTTTCTATAATTCACTTAAAGACTTAAAGACTTTTACATTACAATGTAATGAAGTGTTATATTTTTCAACAATTTACTGAAAGGGCGTTAAGTAATTTTTTATAACGACTGATACATAAAAATGCAGTCTTCATCATATTTGGGCTTTACATGATTATAAACAAATTCTTCTTCTTTTTTATCAAGCCTTACAAATCCCATTGTTTTGTAATAGGATATTAAAGATGGTTCTGGCAAAGCATAGATATAAATGGCGTTTATTGCTATATCTTCTCTGATTTTATTTACAAGGGGCAGTACAAAATTGATGAAAATATTTCTCCCAATTGCTTTTGTTTCAACATGTTTTTGTTTATAATCTGAGTTCACAGCAAAATTAGAAAGTTCAATCACTGGAATGGAATCAAAATAGTCATCATTTATCTGAACCGTAATAAGTCCTGTTTTTAATGAAAAATATCCCGCAATTTCATTAGAAAAATTTATCTTTTACCAAAAAAGTTTTATTGTTGTTACTTTCTTCATCAAAAGCTGCGTAGTCTTTTAAATAAATTTCAAGACCTTTTCCAGACTGTTTATCTACGAAAAAACTTTTTATAAGAGAAACATTTTCTTTAGAATCAAGCAAATGTTCATAAGTGAATATTTCAGTTTCTAAAGGAAAATTCATTTATTTTCCTTTTTATATTCTGAAAGAATTGTTTTTTCAAGAGCTATAGCTTCTTTTTTTAACCGTAAAATAGGAGCTTTTGAACCAGACAGAATTTTTAAAAATACTTTTTTTCCTTCTGATTCCGGAAGAGATTTCAATCTGTTATTTAAACTTGTGGAAAGCATAATTATTCCTCCTAGTTTGAAATTTACAATGATTTTTTGAAAATGACAAGGAAAATGTCCCTGTTGTCCCTTTTTTTTCAACAATTTACTTTTCGACATCTGTCTTTAAATATCCCTTGAATTTTGCACCGCACTTTACTGCAACAAACAATACAAAACGATATGCAAAAATATAAAAACAACAAATAATAGGAATTAAATTACATATTTTCAAAAAATATAAAATGACGGAAACAAATAACAAAACAAGCGTTGCCAAAACACGAAAAACTGTTATTTTTGAAACATCATATTTTATTATGTATTTTCTAAAAAATAAATTTATATTTGAATCTTTTCCGTAATGAGCTTTATATTCCATAGTACGCACCAAAGGAAAAACGAAAATCGCTGCAATAAAAATGCTCAAAGAAAGATTTTCTGAATGAATAAAAAGCAAACTTGAATATTTTGCGATACTTAAAAACAAATATATTAACTGAGTAATTTTTCCACGAACATTATTGTAGATAAAGAAAATTGCGATTGTAACAATTTCTGTCAATGAAAAAAGCATCACAGATTTTTTAGAAATAAAAAACAAAAGTGCTGCGTTCAAAACAACAGAAAGTATTATACGCTCAAAATAAATAAAAAACTTATGATTTTCATAAAAAGCAAGATTCTCATCCGTTAATCGCTTTGTAGGAAATTTTTCTTTTTTTATAGTTTCACATTCATTAAAAATATAACCAATTTCATAAAAATTAACATAAGAAACAAGTGCAATAAAAAAACTGACATAAAAATCAATATTCATTACATTTTCTGGAAAGTTCTGTAAAAAAGAAAGAAT
>CAYZXM010000033.1:0-21739 GCA_964482455.1 uncultured Treponema sp.
AAACTTTTGCAGACGGACTTCAAACGCTTTTTGCTTTGCGAAAGACTTTGATGGACACGCTTTTGAACTTAAAAACAGACTTGTCGCGAAAGGATTTTGACGCAATCCCTTTTATAAATGCAGATGGTTTTCACAGTAAAACAATTGCTTATTCAATCTGGCATATTTTTCGCATTGAAGATATTGTTGCCCACACTTTAATTTGTGATGACCAGGAGATTTTCTTTAGCGAGCATTACAAAGAACGCATTAATTCCCCAATCATCACGACCGGAAACGAACTTGTAAAACAGGAAATTGCGGATTTTTCGGCTAAGCTCAATCTTGAAGAACTTTATTCCTACGCCCAAAAAGTAAAAGAGAGCACAGAAAAAATTCTTATAGGTCTTTCTTTTGATGATTTAAAAAGAAAAATTTCTGCGGAAAGAAAAATCAAACTGGAAAATCTGAATGTAGTGAGCACTGACGAGCGAGCCATTTGGCTGATTGACTATTGGTGCAACAAAGACATTCGCGGATTAATTCAAATGCCATTTTCGCGTCACTGGATTATGCACGTGGAAGCGATTTTAAGGATAAAAAAGAAAATAAGGTAAGATTTATTTCAGCCCTTAAAAAATGTAAAATCTAGAATAGATATACTTTAACTTTTATGTAAAGTTTTCCCACTTTTTAAGTGTTAGTTTTTTATTACATTAGATAAAATATCTACTTACATTAGATAAAATATCCTATTACTGTAGATAAAGTATCTACTTACTATAGATAAAGTATCTTATTACTATAGATAAAATATCTTATTACTATAGGCAGAATGTTTTATTTTACTAGAAACCTTTACTCATTTGTTTTGCTATTTTGTTCATCTAATAAAGCTAAAAGTTTAGAAAAACCGTTATCCGCTTTTTGAAGTTCTTTTGAACCCCTTGTAATTTTACAAAGCGACATATTATAAAGCCTTGCGATTTCCCGCTGGGTTGTTCCTGAATTAAGTTCTTTTACAATTTGCCATCGTTCCGCAATATCCCGCCGTTCCGTAGGCGTAAAAAGACAGTTAAACACCGCCTTCATTTCATCTTTATCTTTTATTTGTAAAAGTAAGCCGCACAGCTCGTCATAACCTTTTATAAACACTGGATTTTCAGGGAAAGAATTCTTTTTCACAGGAACAATTATATATTGTTTTTTTTATAAGTGCAAACTTACATTCAATAAGTTACTTTTTTCACCAAAAAAAAATGCAAAATATAAAAAACCGTTATACAATAAAAATGAGGCACAAATTATGGCAGACGATATTCTTACACAAGACGAAATAGAAGAACTTTTAAGCAAAATTGCAAACGCAGACGGTAGTGAAGAAGAAACTCCCCACACAAAAAAAATAAAAATGTACGATTTTAAACGACCTGACGTACTTTCAAAGGAACATATCAGCTTTACAAAAGAGATTTTTAAACTCTTCGCAAATAAGTTTATCACTACACTTGCAAAGGAAAATAAAAAAGGCTGCCGTTTCGTAGAGATTAACGTAGATCAGCTTACGTACGTAGAATTTATTCGCAGCATGCCATATGATGCACCAATGTTTTTAGCAAATAGCAATTTCGGTAACTTTATAGTTGAAGCAGACCCTCAAATAATTTTTTGCATGCAGGATTTAGTTTCTGAAGAAGATGACGAAGCAAAGCGAAAATCAATTGATGAAAGAATCGAAAAGGAATACGCAAAAGAACTTGAAAGATTAACAAAGATTTACGGAGAAGAAAAAGGCCGTAAATCTGCTGATAATTGGAAAGAACAACGAGAAAAATCCAAATATCTGAACATTCCTTATCGGGAACTTTCTTATCCAGAAATAAAACGTTTTAAAACCCAGTTTCAAAAACCTTTTATATCAGTTTTAAAAAAGACCCTCACAAAAGATTTGAAGGATTGCTATAAATTTAACTCCTGTATTAAAAAATGGAATGTAAAAAAAACTCGCTTTGAAAGGTATCCTTTTTTTTCCAATCTGAATGCTCCGCAAGAAATGGTATGCCTTATTTCAATTGACGCAGTGTTCAATGGAATTGAAGGTTTTATAAACATATGCATTCCGTATAAACAAATCATAAAAATTATAAACGAAGCAAGAGGTAAACAAATGGAAAGTAAAAAATCAATCGATATGAATTTAGTTCAGGGCACAAAAGTTCCAGTTGAAGTAGTTTTAGGCGGTACAAATATGTCATTAAACGATGTTTCCGCTTTAGGCGAAGGTTCAATCATCGAACTTGATAAAAACGCCCTAAGTCCTGTTGATATAAAAGTGAACGGAAAAATCGTAGGACACGGCGAAGTTGTAGTCATTGATGATAACTTTGGCGTACGCCTTACAGATTTTGAAGGTTCCGATGAAAAACCGGCTGATAAAACTGATAAAACTGAAGAATAATTGCTGGAACAGGCATTAAAAGCAGAGGCATAGATTATGTCGAACGAAATTCTTACACAAGATGAAATAGATGAACTTTTAATCAGCATTAAAGATGGTGAAAATACAGAAGTTACAGAAGATACAGAAAATACTACTCCCACAAAAGAAATAAAAACGTACGATTTTATGTGTCCTGACGTACTTTCAAAGGAACAGCGAAAATATGCATCAACTATTTTTGACATTTTCTGCAAAAATTTTACTAATGAAATTAGAAAAAAAACAAGAAGAATTTGTTTATTCCGTACAGCGTGTGTAGATCAACTTAATTATCAAGACTTTCGTCTCTTGATACCGTCTCCTTCTGTTATGTTTTTGGCAAAATACAACTTCGGGCAATTTTTAGTCCAAATAGACCAAAACATTCTTTTTCCTATGTTGGGCCTGACTTGTAAAGATGAAAAAGAAATACAAGAAAATTACAGATTTTATGAAAGTTCTGACCCAAAATCAAAGAAATTTATAAAAAAGATTCAAAAACCTTTCTTGTCAATCTTAAAAAAGACCCTTACAAAAGAATTAGATAAATTTTCTGATTTTAAATGTAACATTAAAAACTGGAAACTGGAAAAAAACATAATTGGAACAAACTTGAATTTTGAAAATCTACTGTTACCAAATGATATGGTTTGTCTTGTTACAATCGACTCAGTATTCAACGGAATAGGTATGATAACCGTGTGCATTCCGTGCAGAGAAATCATAAAAATTATAAACGAAGCAAGAGGTAAACAAATGGAAAGTAAAAAATCAATCGATATGAATTTAGTTCAGGGCACAAAAGTTCCAGTTGAAGTAGTTTTAGGCGGTACAAATATGTCATTAAACGATGTTTCCGCTTTAGGCGAAGGTTCAATCATCGAACTTGATAAAAACGCCCTAAGTCCTGTTGATATAAAAGTGAACGGAAAAATCGTAGGACACGGCGAAGTTGTAGTCATTGATGATAACTTTGGCGTACGCCTTACAGATTTTGAAGGTTCCGATGAAAAACCGGCTTATTGATTATTTACTTTTTTACGCTTTGATAATGCTAAAAGAGTAAATAATACAAATAAAACTGCAACAATTACAAATATTAAAAGTTTAGGTACAACTGGACTAGCAATATCAACTGTTGTTGTTGCGTGTTTTACAAGATAATCTTCCAAAAGATTTAATCCTTCATTTATTGTAATAAAACCAAAAATACTAAAAAGAACAAAGGAAGCAATATTTAAAAAACCTTCCGGCATTTTCTTTTTTAGGAAAAGTCCAATCAACATTCCTATCATATCTGCGGCAAAAAAACCTGTTACACAGGCTGCCCAAATAATCAATGCTTTTTTTATTCCGCCGTTTGCACCAAAAGTAATTGCCGTAAGTTGTGTTTTATCGCCAAGTTCTGCAATAAAAAATGTGCAAAAAACTGCAAGAATTGCAAACTTAAACTTAGAAGCGCCGCCTTCCTCTTCATCATCATCTTTTTTACAAAGAGAAGTTATTCCAAAATACAAAAATGCTAAAGAAGCAATAAACTTAATAATCCAATCAGGAATAAAAACGCTTATAATTCCACCTGCAAAAACTGCAATTCCGTTCAAAATAAGAATTGCCACAAGCGTTCCAAGAATTATATCTTTTAATTTATATTTAGAAGACATTCCGATAAGCATAAATTGGGTTTTATCACCCATTTCTGCAAAAAACTCAGTTATTGCAACGGTAAAAAATAAGACTAAAATTTCCTTCATACTTTGATTATATATATTTTTTTTAGTTAGTTGTAGGTAATGACTTATAAAAAAAAGCGAAATGAATTTAATCCACTTCGCTTTTTTTTTATAAAGAAAATAAAATTCTATATAAAATCTTATGATTTAACTGTTGTTTTATATGCAGTCTTTATTTTTCCGTCATCACCTTTAACGAATTCAATCATAACTGCATCTTTTACAGGATTTCTTTTTTCATCAAAAGTAATATGACCTGTAACATAATTTGAATCAGTTTTTTCAAGTGCATCACGAACTTTTGCAACATCCAAAGTACCAGCCTTTTCAATTGCGTCTTTTAACATATAAACTGAATCATATCCTAAAACAGCAAATGAGTTTGGAGCCTTTCCATACTTTTCTTTGAATGATTTTACAAGTTTCTGAACAAGCGGACTTGTATCATCTTCAGAATAGTGATTTGAATAGTAACCATTCAAAACTTCTTCACCAGCATTTTCAGATAAGCCGTCCCAACCATCAGCACCAATAATTGGAGTATTAATTCCCTGTGCACGAAGCTGTTTTGCAATTAAAGCAACAGTTCCATAATAATCTGGCAAATAAACAACATCAGGTTTTGCATTTTTTATCTTTGTAAGCTGAGCATTAAAATCTTTATCACCAGTAGAATATGATTCCAAAGAAACAATTTCGCCACCTGCAGCCTTAAAAGCCTTCTGGAAGTTTTCAGAAAGACCAACAGAATAATCATTTCCAATATCATAAAGAACAGCAGCACGAGTTGTCTTTAAGTTTTCAGCAGCAAAACGACCGCCTACAGTTCCCTGGAATGGGTCAATAAAACAAGTTCTAAAAATATAATTACCAGCATCTGTAACAGAAGGAGCAGTTGCAGCAGGAGCAATCTGAATAACTTTGCTAGCCTGAGCCAATGTTGTAATTGCCTGTGTACATCCACTAGTTAAAGAACCAATAACAAACTTTACGCCATCTTTTGTAATAAGCTTTTTAAAAGCGTTTACAGTTTTATCAGGAGAACCTTCATCATCTTCGCAGATGAATTCTACTTTTTTGCCATTAATTCCACCAAGAGCATTAATTTCTTCAATAGCAAGTTCAATACCATTTTTGCATTCAACACCATAAACTGCAACACTTCCAGAAAGAGGAGCAACACCTCCAATCTTTATTGTATCTCCAGAAGATTTTGCACAACTAGCAAGCAATGCACAACCTGCAGCCAATGCTGCAAATCCAAGTGACTTTTTCATTTTAGCCTCCGAATATCAAATATTCTTCTATAAATATAATTAATTTTTCACCCTTATGGAATATATATGCAAAAAAAAACGACAGCCGTAAAGACTGTCGTTTGTCAATCACTTGATTACTATTTAGAATAGTATTCGATTACAAGATTTTCCTTTAAGTCAACTGGAATTTCTGAACGTAACGGTAATCTGCTCAATTTAGCAGTAAAGCCATCAACATTCTTTTCAATATAATCAAGTTTTCCAGCTTTATCTTCAAGGAAGATTGCTTTTAATGCACCTGACTTCTGTGCTTTTTCACTCAAAGTGATTGTCTGTCCAACTTTAACTGAATAAGAAGGAATATTTACTTTTTTTCCATCAACTGTAAAGTGTCCATGACTTACCATCTGGCGAGCCTGACGAATAGACTTAGCAAAACCAGCACGGTATACAAAATTATCCAGACGGCGTTCCAAAAGAATCAGCATTTCATCACCAGTGTTACCTGTTGCTCTAGCAGCTGCTTCAAAGTATCTTCTCATCTGTTTTTCAAGGATTCCGTAATAAGCCTTAACCTTCTGTTTTTCAATCAACTGAAGACCATATTCAGAAACCTTCTTTTTTTTAGCAAAAGCAGGGGAATTTGCTCTTTCCAATGCTTTAGGGTGTCCACATACGTTTACACCAAGTCTTCTACATTCTTTAAAACGAGGACTTCTTCTAGTAGCCATTTTATGCTCCTATTTATTTTTTTACTCTGCAGCTGGTGCAGATTCTTCAGCAGCAGGTGCTGCCTTTGCTGCAGCTTTAGCTGCAACTCTTTCTTTATTCTTCAAAGTTGCATTGCAAACTTTGCAGATATTTACAGTATTGCCGTCAATTTCCTTTTCATAAAGACATTTAACGTCTGTCTTTTTACAGATAGGGCAAGTTGCTCTTCCATGAGCTGGAAGTGAACGAATTCCTGTTCCGCGATGGTTCTTAGACATTTCCTACTCCTTACTCTGAACTTCAGCTTCTTCTTTTGGTTCAGAAGCTTTTTTTGCAGTAGTTTTTTTAGCCGTAGAAGTTTTTTTTGCAGCAGGTTTCTTTGCAGCAGCTTTTTTCTCTGTTTCTTTCTTTTCTTCTGTAGCTACAGTTTTGCTAGTTTTTTTTGCCTTAGAATCAGTTTTTTCTTTAGATTCTGTATCAAGCTTGTAATCTACAAGTTCAAGAATTACCATATCAGCGGCATCACCTTGACGGAAACCAATTTTAAGAACGCGAGTATATCCACCGTTGCGATCTTTCATTCTTGGGCCGATTTCAGTAAAAAGCTTATTCAAAATCTTTTCATCTGCAATAAACTTTGCAGCTTCACGACGATTGTGAACTGTATCAACCTTGCTTCTAGTAATTAATTTTTCAGCAGCCTTTCTAACTTCAAGTGCCTTTGATTTTGTTGTAGTAATACGTTCAAATCTAAAGAGTGAAGTTACCATATTGCGTGACATTGCACGACGATGTGCTGTTGTTCGTGAAAGCGGATTAAAACCATTTCTATGATTCATCTGTTTCTTCCTTCTGCTTTGTTAAATTTGCAGCATTCTTCAGATGACTATAGTCAGTCATTCCAAGAGTCAAGCCCCATTCCTGAAGTTTTTCTTTAATTTCTGCAAGGCTCTTCTTACCAAAGTTTCGAGTCTTAGCAATATCTTCTTCTGTTTTTTTAGTCAACTCACCAATAGTGCGAATGTTTGCATTCTTTAGACAATTTGAAGATCTAACAGTAAGTTCCAATTCTTCTACTGGAGTATTAAGAATTTCCTTAACCCTCATATCTTCTTCATTATCTTCATCACCACTAGCGACATCACTATCATTAAAGTTCACAAAAATTGAAAAATGATCTTTTGCAATTTTTGCAGCTTCTGCCAATGCATCTTCTGGAGCAATTGTTCCATCTGTCCAAATTTCAAGAACAAGCTTATCGTAGTCATTTCGCTGACCAACACGACAAGGCTCAATTGAATACTTTACTTTTTTAACAGGCGTAAAGATTGCATCCATCGGAAGTGTGCCAACAACTTCAATATAGTGTTCATTTACTTCTGCCGGAACATAACCACGATTAAGATCAACCTGCATTTCAATTTCAAGGTCACAACCTTCCATCATTGTAAAAACAAGTAAATCTTTTGTCATAACTTCAAGCTGATTTTCTTTAGCCAAGTCATCACTTTTTACAACACCAGGACCTTTAAATTCATAAAGGATAGTGTCCTGTTCCATATCATCCGGAAGACGCAAACGAATCTGTTTAAGACTGTTGATTATTTCCAATGTATCTTCTGAAACATTAGGAATTGCTTCAAATTCACTAGAAATTACATGCGGAACACCATCTGCATCACGCGAAGTAATGCGAATTGATGTAATTGCATAACCCTGAATTGATGAAAGCAAAACACGGCGCAAAGTATTACCTACTGTTGTACCAAAACCTGTTTCAAAAGGATAAGCAATAAACTTACCATAATTCGGATTAGTCTCAAGATGCTCAAAAGTTATACCTTTTGGTCTTTTAAAACCTTTAAGCAGATTTTTGCGAGCCATCAGAACTCCTCACGAGGTTGAAAAACAACCCCAGTTTTACATCAGACAAACCAGAACATTCTGGCTTATACACTTCGTTTAGACATCTCTGTCAAAACAGTCTGCCTATCATATCCGGCAGACAGGAATACTATCTTTTCCGAATTTCCGTTACATACGGCGAGTTTTGCGTGGACGGCATCCGTTATGTGGAATAGGAGTAATATCATGAATTGATTTTACTCTTAAACCTAACGCACCAAGTGAACGAATAGCGTTTTCACGACCCATTCCTGGACCTTTAACGTAAACGTGTACTTCACGCAAACCGTAACTTACTGCCTTCTGAACAGCTGTTTCTGCAACTGACTGAGCAGCAAATGGAGTAGATTTTTTTGCTCCACGGAAACCAAGACCGCCTGAAGAAGCCCATGATAGAGCATTTCCATTCAAGTCGGTAATTGTAACGATAGTATTATTGAACGTTGCCTGAATGTAAACATTACCTTCGTAAACGCTTTTCTTTTCCTTTCGTTTTTTAGCTGTAGCCATTAGTTTCCTCCGCCTTACTTCTTCTTGTTAGCAACAGTCTTCTTCTTACCTTTTCGGGTACGAGAATTTGTGCGTGTTCTTTGACCACGAACTGGAAGACCTCTTTTATGTCTAAGTCCACGGTAACAACCAATATCAATAAGGCGTTTAAGGTTAAGACCAATTTCTGAACGAAGTCGACCTTCTACCTTGTAGTTCTTATCCAAAATATCGCGAATCTTTGCAATTTCATCCTGAGTAAGATCGTTAGCCATTTTTGCTGGATCAATCTTTGCTTCTTCAAGAATTTTCTTTGCCAAAGAGTTTCCGATACCATAAATATAAGTTAAAGCAATACTTATGTGTTTATTTGGGATATCAACACCCGCAATTCGAGCCATCTGTTACTCCTCAACCCTGTCTCTGCTTATGTTTTGGGTTAGAGCAAATGATACGGATAATTCCGTTTCGTTTGATTACCTTACACTTATCACAGATAGGTTTTACACTGGTTCGTACTTTCATAAAGACCCCCTGAGAATAAACATTCTCACCGAATCTTAGCACCTCGCAATGAGAGACAATTCGGTGAAAAATACTATACCATATATTCTCAATCTTTTTCTACTACTTAGAACACGATTTTCTAAAGTTTTCTAAAGATTTCGTGATCTAATCTTTCCTTTCTTTGTTAAACCATCATGGTGATGCATCTTAAGAAGTGCCTCAACTTGACTCATCGTATCCAAATCAACGCCAACCATAATGATAAGCGAAGTACCACCCATCAGCATTGCTACTGACTGAGGGAAATTGAACAATCGTTGAATCACAGATGGAATAATTGCAATAAACGCCAAGAACAAAGAACCTGGTAAAACAAGCCGATTCAAAATCTTATTAAGATATTCTTCTGTTTTATCTGTATTTACTCCTGGAATAGAACCACCATTCTCACGAATATTTTTTGCAATTTCAACAGGATTTAATGTTACCTGAGTATAGAAATATGCAAAGAAAACAATAAGAATAACCAGCAAAACATTATACCAAAGACCGTTCGGTGTCAAAATTTGCGAAAGGCGAATTATCCACCTAGCAGATTCTTCCTGATTATTTCCCAAAGTAGAAATAAGCTGCAAAGGCAACGTTAAAAGAGAAGAAGCAAAAATTAACGGAATTACGTTAGACGGATTTACCTTGAAAGGAATATACGAAGTTTGACCTCCATACATTTTTCTTCCAACAACACGTTTTGCATAATGAACCGGTATTTTTCTTACTCCAGACTCTTCAAAAATTACCAAAGCGATAATTGCAACGAACATAATAAGTACGACAATTACAAATACAAGTTGTATTTCACCTGCCGAAACTTTTTTTGCAAGCTCTGTTATAGCACTTGGTAAACGAGCAACGATACCTGCAAAGATCATCATTGAGATACCATTACCAATTCCATTTGCCGTAATCTGATCTCCAAGCCATACAGTAACCATAGAACCTGTAGTTACTGTAAGAATTGCAAGAAGATTAAATTTTAACAAAGAACTGAATACAATACATCCAGGAATTGAGCGAGCATAAACAGTAACTGCATAAGACTGAAGCAAACATACAAAAACTGTACCGATTCTAGTCCATGCAACCATTTTTCTTTGCCCGCCGTCTTCCTGAATAGTTCGTTTCAGACTTGGGAAAATAATCACAGCAAGCTGCAAAATAATCTGCGTAGAAATGTATGGCATTACTCCCAACATAAAAATTGAGAAATTCGAGAAAGCACCACCTACAAAGAAGTCCATATAACTAGCGAATGCATTCTTGTTTTGACTAGCAAGTTCGTTAAAATAATCGAACAAAACTGTTGCGTCAATTCCAGGAATTGTAAGAACACTTCCCAAACGGAAAATTGCCAAAATTAAGAAAGTAAAGAGTAATCTTGTTCGGATTTCCTTTACTCTAAACATATTTACTACTGGATTGCTTGCCATGTTTTACTCCGACTTATTTAGATTCTTCAGCAACAGCTTTTACACTGCCACCTGCTTTTTCAATCTTAGTTTTAGCAGATTCAGAAACTTTGTCTACATCAACAGTAAGTTTCTTTGTAATATCACCATTTCCAAGAATCTTTACAAGTGAAGATGCTTTAGCCGAAATAAAACCTTTCGCAATAAGAGTTTCCTTATTTACAGTTTCACCATCAGCATACTTTGAATCAAGTAAACCAACGTTTATGCAAACAAATTCTTTTTTGAAAGGATAGTTCGAAAATCCACGTCTAGCAACACGACGATAAAGTGGCATCTGACCACCTTCAAATCCTACATAAGGAACTGAAGAACCAGAACGTGACTGCTGACCTTTATTACCTTTACCAGCGGTTGTTCCAAGTCCAGAAGATGAACCACGACCAACACGCTTAGGCTTTTTATTAGCACCCTGTGGTGCAGTAAGAATTGGATTGTATTCAGACATTATTCTGCCTCCTCTACTTTAACAAGGTGAGCAACAGAAGCAATCATACCGCGAACAGCATCATTGTCGTTCTGTATAACAGTAGAATTAATCTTCTTCAATCCAAGGCTGCGAACTGTGGCAACTTTGGCAGGTTTCTGACCAATTGTACTTCTTACTAATGTAATTTTTAACTGCTTAGCCTTTGCCATAATTAACCCCACAATTCATCAAGAGTCTTTCCGCGTGCAGCAGCAACTGACTTTGCATCCATAAGGTTTGCAATAGCATTAAAAGTTGCTCGAACTACGTTAACAGAAGAACTTGAACCCAAAGATTTAGAAATAACGTCTGTAATTCCTACTGCGTCCATTACTGAACGAACAGCACCGCCGGCTTTTATACCAGTACCAGCACAAGCAGGTTTAAGAAGAACAGAAGAACTCTTGTATTTTCCAATAATCTCATGTGGTAAAGTGCCATTCTTCATTGACATTGTAACAAGATTTCTCTTGGCATGTTCAATACTCTTTTTTATAGCTTCAGATACATCATTAGCTTTACCAAATCCGTATCCTACACGACCTTTTTGATCACCAACAACAGTAAGTGCAGAGAAAGACATTCGGCGTCCACCTTTTACAGTCTTTGCAGTTCTGTTAAGAGTTACAAGTTTTTCAACAAACTCTTTTGGTTCTTTATCAAAATTCTTGCGTTCCATTTTAACTCCTAGAACTCAATTCCAGCACTACGAGTGCCGTCTGCAAGGGCTTTCACAACACCATGGTAAAGATAACCATTGCGGTCAAAAACAACCTTTGTGATTTTTTTATCCTTAAGGCGTGCACCGAAAGCTTCACCAAGTTTTTTTGCACCTTCAGTGTTTGGCTTAAGAGCCTCGAATTCTTTTTCCAGTGTAGAAATTGAAGCGAGTGTTACACCCTCGTCATCATTAATTACCTGAACAGAAAGATTCTTATTAGAACGTGTTACCGTCATACGAGGACGATCTGCAGTTCCATACACAGTCTTGCGAATGTGTACCTTTCTGTGAAGGCGCTTTCTGTCTTTATCATTAAGTTTCTTAAACATACTAGCCTACCTTATTTTACACCAGTCTTACCAACTTTACGTCGGATAACTTCGTCATCGTAACGAATACCTTTTCCCTTGTATGGTTCAGGCATTCTAAGTTTACGAATCTGGGCACTAAATTCACCAACCTGTTGTTTATCAATACCAGAAATAGAAACATTTCCGTTTGCATCTGCAACTACAGTCAAACCTTCTGGAATTGTAACAAAGAAGTCGTTTGAATAACCCAAATTCAACATAAGGATCTTTCCCTGAACTTCAGCACGATAACCAACACCAGTGATAACTAATTTCTTAGTAAAACCAGTTGTTACACCAGTAACCATATTGTGAATAAGGTTTCTGTAAAGACCATGAAAAGCATTACCCTGTTTTGTTTCAGCAACCTGCATAACGTCAACATTGTTATCTTTTATTTCAACTTTAACGTTATTGCCAATTTCCTGTTTAAGTTCACCTTTAGGACCTTTTACTGTTACAACACCATCAGCAACTGTAACTGTAACCCCAGCTGGAATAGCTATAGGAAGTTTACCAATTTTTGACATTTCTTCCTCCTATTACCAGATAGAGCAGATTAATTCACCACCAACCTGCTTTTCCGTTGCTTTCTTACCAGTTGTAATACCGGCAGAAGTTGAAACAATAATTGTACCGTATCCGTTAAACACACGCGGTAAATCTTTATATCCAGAATAAACACGGCGACCTGGTGTAGAAATCTTCTTTGCACCATGAATTACCGGATTATTGCTGTCATCATACTTCAAGATAATACGGATAACAGAGTGTCCGTCTTCCTGAACCTTTTTAAAATTCTTGATATAACCTTCAGTCTTCATAATTTTAACTATTTCAAGTTTTAATTTAGAAGCAGGAATATCAACTTTTTCGTGGCGGGCATTAGCCGCATTGCGAACCTTAGTGAGCATGTCTGCTACTGGATCTGATGCACTCATTCTTATTCTCCTACCACTCTACCAAGATGATTTTGTGACGCCTGGAAGAAGGCCTTCACTTGCTAATTTACGGAAACAAAGACGACACATCTTATATTTTCGCAAATATCCACGCGGACGTCCGCAAATCTGACAGCGATTGTACTGTCTTGTTTCATACTTCTGTTTGCGAGCGGCTTTTATAATCAATGATTTCTTAGCCATGTATCCCTCACTCTACTTACGGAATGGCATATTAAATTTGGTAAGCAAAGCTTTTGCTTCTGCATCAGTCTTTGCACTTGTTACGAACGTAATATTCATACCAGCAACCTTTGTAATCTTATCGAAATCGATTTCTGGGAAAATCAACTGTTCTGTAATACCAACTGAGAAGTTTCCGCGTCCATCAAAACCAGTAGCTTTAATGCCACGAAAATCCTTAATTCGTGGGAATGCAACGTTAATAAGGCGATCCAAGAATTCATACATAATTGAACCGCGCAATGTTACCATTGCTCCTACTTCATTACCCTCACGAAGTTTAAAGTTAGCGATACTCTTTTTTGCTCTAGTCTTAACAGCTTTCTGACCTGTAATCTGAGTCAAGTCAGTAACTGCGGCATCAAGGAGTTTCTTATTTGTGAGAGCTTCACCAACACCCATACTTACTACAATTTTTTTCAATACAGGAACTTGCATTGGAGTTGTATATTTAAACTCTTTTACAAGTGCTGGAGCAATTTCGTCTTTATAGACTTTCTTAAGCCGAGGTACGTAATTAGCCATTACAATGTTTCTCCACATTTGCGGCAAACGCGAACTTTTTTGTCCCCTTCAAATTTGTAGCCAATTCTTACAGGACGACCGCATTTTTTGCAAACAATACCAACATTTGAAATGTTAAGTGGTGCTTCAATTTCTACGATTCCACCCTGATCCTGCTGACTACGCTTTTTCATTGCCTTTTTTACAATATTAACACCAGAAACGATTACTGCATCTTTCTTAGTAATAACACGAACAACAGTTCCACGCTTTCCTTTATCTTTACCTGCAATAACCTCTACAGTGTCATCTTTACGGATTCTAAATTTCTTTTCCATAACCATAACCCCTTAAAGTACCTCTGGAGCCAAAGATACGATTTTCATAAAATCCATATCACGAAGCTCGCGAGCAACAGGTCCAAAGATGCGCTTTCCCTTAGGATTCTTATTTTCATCAACGATTACGCAAGCGTTATCATCAAAACGAATATAAGTTCCATCAGGACGACGATATTCTTTTGCTTGTCTTACAATTACAGCTTTCTGAACAGCACCCTTTTTAATGGTTGAAGTTGGAATAGCATCTTTAATTGCAACAACGACAATATCACCAATTCCGGCATAACGGCGGTGAGTTCCGCCAAGTACCTTAATGCACTGAGCAATCTTAGCACCGGAGTTATCAGCAACTGTCATACATGACTGCATCTGAATCATAATTTTTACTCCTTATACCTTATTTAGCACGTTCAACAATTTCTACAAGACGCCAAGCTTTATCTTTGCTAAGCGGTCTGCATTCCACGATTCGAACTGTATCACCAATGTGAGCATCGTTCTTTTCATCGTGAGCCATATACTTCTTTGAGCGAGTAACATATTTCTTGTAAAGACGATCCATTTTCTTTGTTGTAACTGTTACTACAATGGTTTTTTCCATTTTATCGCTTGTAACAAGACCAACAAATTCACGTTTTTTTGCTGTCTCTACAGTCTGAACAGTATTTTCTGCCACAGTTCAGCTCCTACTTATTTTCTTCAGCATTTTTTTTCTGCTGAATGAAAGTATTCAAACGTGCAATTTCACGACGCATTGTACGTTTCTGCATTGGGTTATCTACATGAGAAACAACCATCTTGAAACGGAGCTCCATGTATTTTTTCTTAAGCTCATCACGTTTTGCGACAAGTTCAGAATAAGATAATTCTTTATCTGCTTTTTTCTTTGAATCAGCCATCTTATTCCTCCTTAGTCCTGTGTAGGCTTAAAAGCAACTTTTGTTGTAATTGGAAGTTTATCACCAGCAAGTTCAAGTGCTTTTTGAGCAAGCTTCTGGTCAACACCACCAACTTCAAACAAAATCATTCCAGGTTTGATAACGGCTGCCCATGATTCTGGAGCACCTTTACCCTTACCCATTCGAACTTCAGCAGGTTTTTTAGAAATCGGTTTATCTGGGAAAACACGAATCCAAACCTGTCCCTTTCGGTCAAGAGTACGGTTGATAGCAACACGAGCTGCTTCAATTACGCGTGCACTTAACCAAGTAGGTTCCATTGCAACAAGAGCAATGTTACCGAAGTCAATAAAATTGTCGCGTGTAGCATTTCCTTTTTCTCTACCACGCTGCACCTTACGATGCATAACTCTTTTAGGACTTAATGGCATAACCTAGCTCCTTTCCTTAGCAGAAGGTTCTGATTTTTCAGCCTTATCTGCTACTGGACGCTGAGAACGTTCACGGCGAGGTTTGCGAACAAGCTGACCTGCATCTTCGTTCTGTTCAATTCCATAGTTCATACCATTGTAAACCCATACTTTTACACCGATTTTTCCGTATGCAGTGTGAGCTTCGTATGTACTATAGTCAATATCAGCACGAAGAGTGTGAAGTGGTACGCGTCCTTCTTTATGCTCTTCAGTTCTTGTCATCTCAGCACCACCAAGACGACCTGAAAGACGAATCTTAATACCTTGTGCACCAGCACGCATAGCATTACTTACAGCCTGCTTTAAAGCCTTTCTAAAAGAACCATGACCTGCAAGCTGACGACCAACATTCTGAGCAATTAAACTTGCATTTACTTCTGCACGTTTAACTTCCTTAATTTTGATCTGAACTTTTTTTGTAAGCTGTGCCTGAACATCAGCACTAATTTTTTCAATTGTTGCACCCTTAACGCCAATGATGACACCAGGGCGAGCAGTATGAATTACAATTGTAACACGCTGTGGATGACGGACAATTTCAATTTCTGCAATGTCTGCATTTTTACACTCTGGAAGATCCATTACCATTTTTCTAAGTTTTACATCTTCCAAAACCAAATCTGCATAATCACGGAAATCTGCATACCAACGTGATTGCCATGTTTTGTTTACACCTAAGCGTAAACCGATTGGACTAACTTTCTGACCCACTTTATTCCCCCGCCTTCTCGTCAACGATGACGGTAATATGACACATACGTTTTAAAAGCTGATCTGCACGACCACGAGCCCTAAACCAAACTCTCTTTAATCTTGGACCTTCGTCGATTCTTATTTCTTTTACGTATAGCATATCTTCATCAAGCTTATTGTTCAAATTCAGCGCATTTGCAATTGCTGATTTCAAAGTTGCGTTAATAAGACCAGCACCTTTCTGTGGCATATTTTCAAGAATTGCCATAGCTTTTGTAACAGGCTTTCTACTAACAAGCTTTGCAACTGGACGAACCTTAGTTGGAGAAGCAATAAGGAACTTTGAAGTGGCTACATAACCTTTCTTTTCAGCCATAATATCCACCTTTACTTTGCCGAAGCAGTTTTATCTGTACCACCATGGCCTTTGAAAGTACGTGTAGGAGCAAACTCGCCGAGCTTATGACCAACGAGATTTTCTGTAACGTATACAGGAATCCATGATTTACCATTATAAACAGAAATAGTATTGCCTACCATTTCAGGTATGATTGTAGAGCAGCGAGAATATGTTTTTATCATTTTCTTATCTGCTTCTTTGTTCATTGCTGAAACCTTTTTGTAAAGTGATTTTTCTACAAAAGGTCCTTTTTTAACAGATCTTGACACCGTTATCTCCTATGCGACTACTTTTTGCGACGCGAAACAATAAAATTGTTAGACGGCTTTCTCTTGTTACGAGTTTTGTAACCCTTACAAGGCTGTCCCCAAGGAGTAACAGGATTACGACCTTTACCAGCACCTTCACCACCACCAAGTGGGTGATCAACCGGGTTCATAGCCATACCACGAACTGTAGGACGAATACCAAGCCAACGTTTATGTCCTGCTTTTCCAAGTTGAACATTCATATGTTCTTCGTTTCCAACAATACCAATAGTTGCATAACAGCGACCATTAATTTTTCGCATTTCACCAGAAGGAAGACGAACGATTACGTACATACCTTCACGACCAGCGATCATTGCACTTGCACCAGCAGAACGAACTAATTGTCCACCCTGACCAAGAGTCAACTCGATATTATGAACTGTAAATCCAACTGGGATATTATCAAGTGGAAGTGCGTTTCCTACTGTTGGAGTAGCATTTTCACCAGACATAATTTTTTGTTCAACTTTCAAGCCTTTTGGAGCAATAATATATCGTTTGTCACCATCTGCATAGTAAACCAAAGCGATATTAGCACTTCTGTTAGGATCGTATTCAATAGTTTTTACTGTTCCTGGAATGCCATGCTTATCACGCTTAAAATCAATCTCACGATAACGTCTTTTGTGACCACCGCCCTGATGACGTACAGAAATACGACCACCCTGACCACGTCCACCATTAGACTTCTTTCCTGACACCAAAGTTTTTTCGGGTCTATCGGTTGTCAGATCTTCTCTTATCAGGTCTACGCGTCCACGTGTACCTGGAGTCATTGGCTTAAATACCTTAAGAGCCATTTTTGTTCCCCTTAGTTACCGTAATTATACGCCTTCAAAAACTGCGATTGTTTCACCAGCAGCTACGCGTACAATTGCTTTCTTATATGAGCTTGTGCGACCAGGTTTACCACGAAGTCTTTTTACTTTACCCATAACATTAACAGTTGTGCAGTCAAGAACTTTTACATTAAAAAGTTTTGAAACAGCATCTTTAATTTCTTTTTTTGTTGCAGAAGGCAATACCTTGAAAACATATTTATTCTGTCCACGAAGGTCATTTGCTTTTTCTGAAACAACAGGCTCAATAAGAATATCAGAGTATTGCATTATTTAGCCTCCTTGTCTTCAGCATAAAAATCTGAAAGATTTTTAACAGCAGATTCAAGAATAACAACTTTTCTTGCATAGAACAAATCATGTGCTCTAAGACGATTAAAAGTCAAAAATGAAACATTTGAAAGATTTCTTCCAGAAAGTTTAATCTTTGTATCATCATCTTTTAAAACAATAACAGTTCTTTCATCTTTAATAAAATTACTAAGGATTTTAGCAAGATCTTTTGTTTTACCACTTTCAACAGTAAAATCTTCAACTACTGTAAATCTATCGCTTTGAGCCTGCATACTAAGAATTGACTTTATAGCAAGACGCTTTGCTTTTTTAGGCATTGAATAACTATAATCGCGTGGTTTTGGTCCAAAAATTGTACCACCACCAACCATAAGTGGAGACTTTTTATCACCACGGCGAGCGTTACCAGTTCCCTTCTGCTTATAAGGCTTTGCATTACTACCATGAACTTCCGAACGAGTTTTTGTACAAGCTGTACCTACACGCATATTTGCAAGTTCATTTGTGATAGCATAGTAAATAACATCATCATTTACTGGAAGACCGAATACTTTATCATCAAGAGTGATAGTACGCAGTTCTTTTCCAGAAGTTGAATATACTTTCTTTTCCATATCCTAATCTCCTAGCTTCTTTTTACTGCGGACTTCACAATAAGTGTGCAGTCTTTTACACCTGGAACAGCACCACGAACCAAGATAAGGTTTAATTCTGGTTCTACTTTTACGATTTTAAGGTTCTGTACCGTAATTCTTCGGAATCCCATGTGTCCAGGCATCTTGATATTCTTAAAACAGTGACCAGGAGTTGTACAAGCACCTGTACCACCAGCTTCACGATGGAATTTTGAACCATGTGTAGCACGTCCACCATGGAAACCCCATCTTTTCATAACACCCTGGAAACCTTTACCTTTTGATGTAGCAGTTACATCAAGGAATCGAGTACCTTCAAATAATTCCAAACCGATTGAATCGCCAACTTTTACTTCGCCTTCAAAATCGCGGAATTCCTTTAATGTACGTTTCGGAGAAACGTTTTCTGTAAAAATGCCGGCATACGGTTTAGTTACTTTGCTAGCCTTTAAATCGTCTACGCCAAGAACTACAGCATCATAGCCGCACTTTTCTTTTGATTTTGTAGCAACAACAGTGTTAGGTTCAACGCGGATCACAGTAACAGGTGTTAAGTTACCGGCTTCGTCGAATACCTGTGTCATTCCTACTTTTTTTGCAATCAGACCTTTCATTCTGATAACTCCTAATTAGACTTTCGTCCATTTATTTTGGCCGCCAACCCAGATCCGGAGGGTCCGTACCTTAAAAGCAGTTTTTACTACTGCTTAATTTCTACAGCAACGCCTGCTGGAAGTTCAAGCTTCATCAACGATTCCATAACATCTGTTGATGGATTTAAGATGTCAATAAGACGTTTGTGAGTTCTCATTTCAAACTGTTCACGTGACTTTTTGTTTACATGTGGTGAACGAAGAACTGTTACCTTATTGATTCTTGTTGGAAGTGGGATAGGTCCTGAAACCTTTGCACCAGCCTTCTGTACAGCCTGAACAATTGCTTTAGCACTCTGATCGATCAGTTCAACATCAAAAGCACGAAGTCGAACACGAATCTTTCCATTAGCCATGAATTTATCCTCCAAGGAGAAACTGATGCCTGAAACAAACACTCATAAAGAACATTTTTCAGACATCATTTTCCTTTTAACTATTCGATAACCTTTGTAACCTGTCCAGAAGCGATTGTGTGACCACCTTCACGGATAGCAAGTTTAAGACCTTCGTCCATAGCAACAGGATGAATAAGTTCACCAATAATCTTAACGTTATCACCTGGGTTTACCATTTCAACGCCTTCACCAAGTTTTACAGTACCTGTAATATCAGTTGTGCGGAAATAGAACTGTGGGCGGTAACCGTCGCGGAATGAAGAGTGACGTCCACCTTCTTCTTTTGTCAAAACGTAAAGCTGAGCTTCGAATTTTGTATGTGGGTGAATTGAACCTGGTTTTGCAAGTACCTGACCACGAACAACATCTTTCTTTTCGATACCACGAAGAAGAATACCTACGTTATCACCAGGAATAGCCTGATCAAGAGTTTTCTGGAACATTTCGATACCAGTAACTGTTGTAGAAGCTGTTGGGTGAATACCTACGATTTCTGCAGGATCGTTCATGTTAATAACACCACGTTCTACACGTCCTGTTACTACAGTACCACGACCAGAAATAGTAAAGATGTCTTCAATTGGCATCAAGAATGGTTTATCTTCATCGCGAACTGGATCATCAAACCATGTATCCATTGCAGTAAGCAATTCTTCGATACATTTTGTATTTTCTGGATTTCCAGGTTCGTTCAAAGCTTTGAATGCAGAACCTTTGATAATTGGTGTTTCTGCAGCAAAACCGTACTGCTGAATTGTATCTTTAACTTCTTCTTCAACGAGCATCAACATTTCTTCATCGCCGTCGAGCTGGTCAACTTTGTTTAAGAAAACGATAATCTTTGGTACACCTACCTGACGAGCAAGCAAAAGGTGTTCACGAGTCTGAGCCATAACACCATCAGAAGCAGCGATTACAAGAATAGCACCATCCATCTGAGCGGCACCAGTAATCATGTTTTTGATATAGTCAGCGTGTCCTGGACAGTCGATATGTGCATAGTGACGTTTTTCTGACTGATATTCCAAGTGACGAGTATTGATTGTAATACCACGTTCCTTTTCCTCTGGAGCGTTATCAATTTCATCGTACTTAAGAGCTTTATCACCATATTTGTTAGCACAATATGAAGTGATAGCTGCTGAAAGGGTTGTCTTACCATGGTCTACGTGACCAATAGTACCAACGTTCATGTGAGGTTTAGTTCTAACGAACTTCTCCTTTGCCATGTTTGTCTCCTTGTCGATCTTTTAAAATCTATTACAGACCGACATTTTATTTTTTATGTGTTGCACTTTAAGCCAGAACACATTCAACAACACCAGTTATCAAATGCATTCGCAGACACACTTTATTCACCATATTAACGTATTTTAGTTTTTGATTTAACGGACTAAAAGCATTTACCTTCATGATATTCCATAATTTTTCGAAATATCGCGGTCTGTTACCACCAAACACCACCAAACGTTCAATTTTGATAACTGGTATGGATTCAGAACCAAATCTGTACCTCAGATTAGTCGAAACCCTAGAACGCCAAGTTATCTATTTATATCAACGATATAAACTACATTTAGGGTCGTATTTCCTGAAAATCACACTTATGATTAACTTTACAGAAACACCAAAATTACTTTTAAGCAACCTTGCCAACTTTCAAAGAACCCTAATTCACACTTTTATACTAGTGTAGTATTTAATTTATACATTTTTTTTAAAATTGTTTCAAGTAGCCAAATTAATATTAATTGTATTAATAAAGATCTGTATATATCAATTAAAAATATGATATAATTTTTGAAGTTTCTTAGTTATAAAAATGGAGGCGTGTATGTTTGCAACAATGGGTTATATACAAGTCACATTAAAACTTAACAGAGTCTTATAGTCAAACTTAGCAAACCGTTAAGTTCGTAAAAAGGAGATAATTTATGTTAGATCTTGAATATTTAGACGCACATTATCAATTATACGAGACTACAGG
>CAYZXM010000034.1:0-21278 GCA_964482455.1 uncultured Treponema sp.
TTCCAAGAAGAAAGAGTGTCTGCATTTGCCCATGTAGCCATTTTATCGCCTCGTTTTTTTAAATTATCAGTCAATACTAATAAATTTAAGGATTTTTAACAATATTTAGCACAACCATCTGTAGCAAATTGGAAAGCCGCTGAAACCGTTTTTGTAAATTTTTGTTCTAAAAATCATTTACGATTTTTATTCAGTAGGATATTATTAAATTTATGAAAAAGATTTTATTTTCCGCTTTTGCTACGTTATTTTTGTCTGTTGGAGTTTTTTCAAAGGCAAAAACTGTTGTTCCTGTAGCAACTCCTGGTTCATTTGAAAATGCTGCTCCGGCAAAAATGAAAGATGTGCTTGCTTTAGACGAAAAACTTTCGCCAAAAGATGATGAAATTGTTGTTTACTATTATAGAAAAGATGGCAATTATGAGCCGTGGGCTTTATGGATTTGGGCAAATCCTGGCGGAGATGGTGGTGCTTCCTGGCCTTATACACAGAACTGGTCTGTTTCAGACGGAATTGGATATATGAAGTTCAAGATGAACGGTTCTTCTACTGGCGGAACAAAACTTTCAGCTGATAATGGTGGAGTAGGTCTTATTGTTCGTCAGAAAGATGGTTGGACAAAAGATTGTAACGACGACCGACTTTGGAATATAAATGCATCTAAAAAGATTGCAATTTTTTCTGGCGATCAGCAGACTTATGCGGCAGTTGAATATAAACCTTCTATAAAACTTGCAGAACTTACAGAATTAAATCAAATCTCTGTAACTCTTTCCGGTGGTTTTGCACTTGATGTAGATGGCGGACTTTCTGGTTTTTCTGTTGAAACAGAAGATGGTAAAAATTATGAAATATTAAATGTTGTAAATGCACTTTGTCCGCAGGATAAAGCACAGAATATGACAAAAAATATTCTTGTTACATTAAAAGAAAATGTAAAACTTAGCGATTCTTTGATTATAAAAAATCCTTCGTTCCTTTCTTCTTCTAAAGTAAGTTCTGTAAATCTTTCTGTAAAACTTGCAGAAAAATTAGTTCCTTCTATAAACGAAGTTTTAGGTTGTTCTTACTCTTTAGGTAGTGCAGAATTTAAACTTTGGGCTCCAACTTCCAGTGATGTAAAAGTTAATCTTTATAAAACTTCTGACCAAAAAGACCCTGATTATTCTGTTCCTATGGAAATGAATGCAAAAACTGGCGTTTGGTCTGTAAAGTTTAGTGAAACCGACCCTGATGGAATGTTCTACGATTATACTCTTATGAACTCAAAGGGAAAAGTTACTGTTTTAGACCCTTATGCGTCTTCTATGGCGGTAGATTATGGTAAAGGTTCTTTTGTTCGTGCTGCTGTAATCAATTTTGAAAATCCAAAGGCTGGTAAAATTACTGAACCTTATGTAAATCTTGTAAAACGTGAAGATGCTGTAATTTATGAAGTTTCTGTTCGTGATTTTACTATTAGTAAGGATTCGGGCGTAAAGAATATTCCTGGTACATTCAATGCGTTTGTAGAAAAACTTCCTTATTTAAAGGAATTAGGAATTACTCATATTCAGCTTTTGCCTGTTCTTAAGTTCTGTGGAACTGATGAAACAAATAAGGCTTATGAATCTTCTGGTACTGTAAACGGAAATAACTATAACTGGGGTTATGACCCATATAACTATTTTACACCAGAAGGCTGGTATGCTTCGGATGCAACTGACCCGTACTGCCGTGTAAAAGAACTTCGTAATCTTATAAATGAATGTCATAAACAGGGGCTTGGTGTTCTTTTGGATGTTGTTTATAACCATATGGGCGGAACAAGATTCCTTGATGATATTGTTCCAGGTTATTACTTCCGTACAAAACCTGATGGCAGTTTTACAAGTAATTCCGGTTGTGGAAACGACACTGCAACAGAACGTTTTATGATGAAAAAACTTGTTATGGATTCAACAAGTCATTGGGTTAAAAACTATAAGGCTGATGGTTTCCGTTTTGATTTAATGGGTCTTATGGAATCTTCTAGCGTAGTAGATTCATATAATCTTTGTGCAAAAATAAATCCTTCTGTTCTTTTTGAAGGCGAAGGCTGGAAAATGTACAACGGTCCTAAAGGAACTTTTGGACTTGACCAGAATTATATGTTAAAAACAAATTCTATTTCTGTTTTCAATGATGAATTTAGAGATATTTTTAAGGCTGGCGGTTTTAATGAAACTGGTCGTGGCTTTATAACAAAAAAAGGTGCATCTAGCGAAAGAATTCTTCGTAATGTTCTTGGAAATCCTGTTGTAAATTACCATGCAGACCAGCCGGGTGATAATCTTAATTATCTTACATGCCACGATGGTCTTACTTTGCACGATGTAATCGTAAATAATCTTCGTCTTGATGAAAATAAAGATAGAAAAGAAATTGTTCAAAGATTAAAAATGGGTAATTTCTTTGTTTTAACTTCGCAAGGACTTTCGTTCTTACATGCAGGACAGGAAAGAGGCAGAACAAAGCCGAATGTTAAGAATTCTAAGAATGAATGTGTTGGAAACTTTGTGCGAAACAGTTATGATTCTTCTGATAATATAAATCAAATTGTATGGACTCTTGAAGATGATTATAAAAATCTTTTTGAATATACAAAAGGTTTAATTCAATTAAGAAAAACTTATGATGTTTTCCGCATTGGAAATTCAAAAAAGATTCTAAAGAATGTAAAAGACTTAGAATTAGAAGATAATCTTACTTTTGGCTATACAATAAAAGATGGAAAATCTACATGGGCTATTTTAGCTAATGCAAAAAACGAAAATATTAAAATAAATGTTGGCGTTTCTAGCGGAAGTAGTGTAATATATTGTGATAGAAATACTGTTGATGTTAACGGAATAACTGACCCGTTTGGTGTTGTTGTTACCGATCAAGAAGTTCAACTTGAACCTTTAACTGTAACTGTAATTCGATTTAATTAAAAAAACTATTTAATTCAGCCACATTGTTGGCCCAATTAATGGAGGAAAAAATGAAAAAATTGGTTTGTGCAGTAACTGCTATGGCACTCGCTGCAACTACTTTTGCTGCTCCTAAAAAAGTAGCATTAAAGGTATGGGAATCAGATGGTCCTGAAAAGTCATTTATAACTTTTGCTGCTCGTCAGTACAAAAAAGTTAACCCTGGCGTAAAGATTTCTTACGAACCTGTTGCTTCAACAGATGCTCGTGCAAAAATCGAACTTGACGGACCTGCTGGAGTAGGTGCTGATATTTTTGTTGCTCCACATGATCACATTGGTGCACTTGTAGAAGGTGGACACGTTCTTCCTGTAGATGATGCAGATGCATATATGAGTGCTTTTGAAGACATGGCTAAAATGGGTGCTTCATACAACGGAACTGTTTATGGTTACCCACTTGGTGCTGAAACTTATGCACTTTTCTACAACAAGGCTCTTATTCCTGAAGCTCCAAAAACATGGGACGAAGTTATTGCATTTGCTAAAACATTCAATAACAAAGCAGAAGGAAAATATGCACTTGTATGGCCTGTAGCAGATGGTTACTACGGATATATGTTCATGGCTTCTTTTAATGCTCCTTTGTTCGGACCAAACGGCGATGACCGCAAACAGCACAACCTTAACAGTGCAAACGCTGTAAAAGGTCTTACATTCTTCCAGAATCTTCGCAAACAGATTCTTGATATTCCTGCAGCCGATGCTTCAGGTGACTTCTGTAACGCTCAGTTCTCAGAAGGTAAATCTGCTATGATCATTACTGGTCCATGGAAGATTACAGATTTTAAAAAATCTGGTGTAGATTTCGGTATTGCAACAATTCCTGCATTCCCAGGATCAAATCACCCAGGAAATACATTCTCTGGTGTACGCCTTGCATTCGTTTCTTCTTATTCAGAATTCCCAGAAGAAGCAAAAGCTTTTGCTAAGTTCATTACTTCAAAAGAAATGCTTCAGGAACGCTACAAGATGACAGATCAGATTCCACCAAGAAAAGATGTTGCTGCTAACAGCGAACTTTCTAAAGGTGTAAAAGATCAGTTAGCTTATGCTCGTCCAATGCCAACAATTCCACAGCTTGGAACTTACTGGTCAGCAATGGGTTCTGCATATTCTGGAATTTGGGACGGCGACGATGTTAAGACTGACCTTAACGCTGCTGCCGCTGCAATGGAAGCTGCAAAATAATAAAACCTATTCGGTTTAGTGTTGGAACAGTTACAAAGTGATTCTTTTTGCTTTGTAACTGTTATATCTTTTTTATTGGAGTATGGAATGAGTAACGCCGTGAACCCAGAAAAACTTAAGAAAGCGCCAATTGCGTCGTCTTGTTTTATGGGATTGGGCCAGATTTTATTCTTAAAGCAGTACATTCGTGGTGCTCTGTTTGCACTTGTAGAAATCGTAATGCTTTGTGCTATTATCTTTGGTTCTAAAAAAATTATCCCTGCAAATAACTCAGAATATAATTATTTAAAGGGTATTCCAGATACAGAAGAGCTTGTTGAGTACCTGGAAGATGCAGAATATTCAAATCTTGACAAAATATTGACAGCGCGTTCAAAAGCAATGTCAAATTTCTTTACAAAATCAGCTGCAAAGGCTTCTGGACAGGCTGCTTATAAATTAGCACTTGTTGAAGCAGAGGAATCTAAGTCTGATAAAGAAGAATACGCTTCTCTTGTTCAAGAAGCAAAAGAAGAACGTGTTTCTATCAAAGATGACTTGCAGTCAACTTTTAATGATTTTGATTTTACTTATGATGCAGAAGATAAAACTGCAGCATATAACGTAGAAATTGAAGCTTCAGACTACATCCTTGATTACGATGATGTTTATGCCGTTTATGAAGGGCTTGCTGCAAAGTATGACCATAAACTTGCAAAAGTTATGGCTAGTATGGAAGCAAAAAACTATAAAGAGTCTGGAGAAAATCTTTTTGATGAACATTATGACGGTTGTTCTTTGTGTAAGTCTGCCGCTAGCAAAGGTCACAGAACTTTATGCCATAGAACATGGTTCCAGGGACCTCTTGTAACTTCTATTGCTGGTCTTATTACACTTGGTTCAAAACAGCCGACAACCGTTACAAAATACATGGACCATTCAATCTTTATGATGATTAATGGTATTATGGCAATAATCCTTATGGGCTTTTTTGTACTTCTTTATATTCTTAATATAAATGGTGCTAAAGCTGGTGTTTCAAAGATTATTAAAGCTGGAAAATTCCCTACATTTAAAGAAGCTAAAAACGATATTTCGCAGAATTCATTTGCGACAATCGGTATTGCTCCTTCTATTGTACTTATGGCAATTTTCTCAATTATTCCACTTTTGTTCTCTGCTCTTGTTGCGTTTACAAACTATTCTTCTCCTGAACATATTCCGCCGAACAATCTTGTTGACTGGGTAGGTTTGCAGAATTTTAAGCAGATGTTCTCGCTTAACGTAAGTTCAGAACTTGGTGGCGGTGCATGGGCAAAGACTTTTGGTACTTCTGCTTTATGGACTGTTATTTGGGCTATTTTTGCTACATTTACTTGTTTCTTTGTAGGTTTCTTTTATGCATTCGTTTTGCAGGACAAGCGTGTTATAATTCCAAAATTCTTTAGAACTGTATACATTCTTCCATATGCAATTCCAACAATGCTTTCTTTGTTCGTTTGGGCAAACCTTTTAAACGGTACAATTGGACCTATTAACAGAACTTTGCAGCTTTTGCATATTATTGAAAAACCTATTCCGTGGCTTTCTGATCCGTGGGTTGCCAAAGGTTCGTTAATCTTTGTAAACATTTGGATTGGTTTCCCATATTCAATGATTCTTACAACATCTTCAATGACAGCTATTTCTAACTCTTTGTATGAAGCTGCAGTTATTGATGGTGCTACAAAATGGCAGCAGTTTAAGAGTATTACTTATCCGCTTGTTATGTTCCAGTTAAAACCTACATTAATTATGCAGTTTGCTAGTAACATCAACAACTTTGGTGCAGTATTCTTCTTGACTGGTGGTGGTCCAAACTTGCCACAGGCTGGTTTAACTACAATTACAAACTGTGGTGCAACAGACCTTTTAATTTCTTGGATTTATAAACTTACAATGAACACACCTTCACGATACAATCTTGCGTCTGTTCTTTCTTTGCTGGTATTCGTTGTTCTTGTTCCATTCGCGTTGTATAACTTTACAAGAACTAAGTCTTTCAAGGAGGGTGAAGTATGAAAAAGCATATTAGCAAGGCTACGCCTGTTAGCGTTATACTCAACCTGATTTTGATAATCAATGTGCTGATAGTTGTTTATCCGGTACTTTTTACTATAAGTTCTTCTTTAACAAAGTCTAATTCTTTGGCAGCAACTTCTGTTATTCCGTTCACAGAACAGAATGATAAATCTGTTACAGAAGTTTGTTCTTACTGCGATGGAAAGGGCATAAAGTATGTAGATATAAAATCTACATATAAAGATGAATCAACTGGTAAAACAAAAACATGGCTTGGAAAAAAGCTTGTTGACTGTAATGTTTGCGAAGGCAAAGGTGAAGTTAGTGTTTTAAAGACAACTTTTAAAATTAAGAAACCTTCACTTTATCAGTTTAGAAGACTTCTTACAGATTCTGAATCAATTGTAAAAGGCGAAACTTCTGTTCATGGTACTAACTATAAAAACTGGTATTTGAACACATTAAAAATCGCTTGTATGAATACAATTCTTACTGTATTCATTTGTACAACAACAGGTTATATTTTCAGCCGATTCAGTTTTACTGGTCGCAAGCAGATTATGGCTGGTATGATTGTTCTTCAGATGTTCCCAAGTTTTATCGGTATGGTTGCAACATACGTAATCTTGTGGAAGTTCAATGCTCTTAATACATTGTGGGGGCTTGTACTGGTTTATGCATCTGGGTCAATTCCATTTAATGCTCAGCTTATGAAAGGTTACTTTGACACAATGCCTCGTGATATTGCAGAAGCAGCATACATTGATGGTGCTTCACCACTTGTTGCATATCTTAGAGTAATTCTTCCTGCTGCAAAGCCTCAGATTGTTTTCCTTACCCTTACAAGTTTTACAGGTCCGTGGATGGATTACATCTTCCCACGAATGGTATTACGAAGTGATGATAAGAAAACTTTGGCTGTAGGTCTTTATGAAATGATCAGCGGTCGTTCAAATGATAACTTTACTATGTTTGCTGCGGGTGCAATTCTTGTTGCAGTACCGTTTACAATCTTCTTTATGGCTGGTCAAAAGACATTGCTTATGTCTCTTGCTGGTACTAGTGGTAAAGAGTAGTAAGTTATAAAAAATAGATAGTTTATTCCGTACTTAAAACAGTCTGTATATTTGCAGACTGTTTTTTATTTAACGCATATTTTTTTTGATAAAGTAAGAAAATGGTGTATAATATTGTGATTTATTTTAATGGGAGCAATTATGAAACGTATTCACAATATATCTAAAAAGGTTCTTGCTTTTTCTTTAGTTTGTTTTTCTCTTTCTGGTATTTATGCAAAAAAGAAAGGTGCGGCACTTAATCCTGAACTTGCAATAACTAGTCTTGCACCAGTTCAGCGAAAAGCAAATAAGCCAACTACTGGTGTTTATTACAGTCTTTTTGTGCGTTCATTTGCAGATGGAAATGGCGATGGAATAGGTGATTTTAAAGGTCTTACAAAACGTCTTGATTATTTAAACGATGGGGATGATTCAACAACTACTGACCTTGGTATTACTGGTTTATGGCTTTTGCCTGTTTTTGAAGCTGCTTCTTATCATGGTTACGGCGTTGACGATTATTATAAAATTAATCCTGACTACGGAACAATGGAAGATTTTGAACTTTTTGTAAAAGAAGCAAAAAAACGAGGAATTGATGTTATTCTTGATATGACATGTAATCATTCTTCTTCTTATAATGATTGGTTCATTCAGTCTAGAAAACCTGATAGTCCATATAGAACATGGTACCGCTGGATTACAGATAACGATTCTACAGAACGTGGCGGAAAATATAATTTGAATCAGAAAATCTGGGGTCATAAAGTTTGGAATATTGACCTTACAAATAAAACTGACCCTGATAATTATTCTTACTATGCAGGTGTTTTTGATTCTTCTATGCCTGATTTTAATATGGATGAGCAGGCTGTTCGTGAAGAGTTCAAGAAAGTTTTTAAATTCTGGCTTGATAAAGGTGTTGCAGGATTCCGTTTTGATGCCGCAGGTCATATTTATAATAGCGTAGAAGTTATGCCGGGAACTGAAACTTTATCAAAAGCAGTAGCCTTTTGGAAAGAGATGAATGACTATGTTCTTTCTGTAAAACCTGATGCTTATACAGTTGCAGAAGTTTGGGAACCAACTGCTACTCGTGCAAGATATATGGGCGGTATGATGTCTAATTTCCATTTTGATTTAGGAACTTTAATTACAAATATAATTAATAACCAGGAAATGAATGACAATAAAAATGCTCCTGATGACCCGGATGTTTCTACATACAACGGTTATGCACGAAGCCTTGCAAGTGAATACAAGATGTATGCTGATAACAATAAAAATTACATAGATGCACCATTCCTTTCTAATCATGACCAAGCAAGAAGTGCAGCTGGACTTAGAAATAAACCTGCAAAAATGAAACTTGCAGCCGATATGTACATTCTTATAGAAGGAATTCCTTTTATTTATTATGGTGAAGAAATCGGAATGAAATCTGGTTCTGATGACCCTACAAAACGAACGCCACTTGTATGGAAACCTATGGGAAAAGATAAACTTACTCCTACATGGTGTGATAGTGGTGCTTATGGAAATGTAAATGTTTATAATAAAAAGACTGTTCCTATTTCTGAACAGCAAAAAGATCCTGAATCTTTGTTGAATCACTATAAACGTGTAATTCGTGTAAAAACTGCACATCCAGCGTTATATGAAGGTCGTCTTACTCCTGTTTCAACAGGCAGTGCCGTTCTTGAATCTTATGTAATGGAATCTGAAACAGAAAAAGCATTTGTTGTTCATAATGTTTCAAGTAAAAGAACAGAAACTGTTCAGCTTCCAGCAGGTTGCGATATGCCTATTGTATATATGGCAAATCCTGGTGCAGAAGTAAAAGATGGAAAACTTACAATTCCACCAATGACATCTGTTGTTCTTGCTAAAGATAAATAATATTTTTTAGAAAACGAAAGGAGATACCCGATGAGTAGAAAACTGTTCGTTATGCTTATTGTATGGTTTTCTGGTTTTTTATGTTTTGCTCAGAATTCGCAGAAAGTTTCAGAAATCCTTAATAAAAATGAAGTAACAAAAGGCGATGCTGCATATTTTACTTGTGTTTACAAAAATCTTTGTGCAGAAGATGCCGTAGAAAGCGATGCTTTTGCTGTTTTGCAAGGAAATGCTGTTTTTGATTTTGCAGAAAATGCTAACGAAGTTATTTCGCTAAGCAAAGCGTGTTATTTAATTGCAAAAACCAGCGATATGAAAGGCGGAATCTTTTATTCTATTTTTAAGAATAAAAGATATGCTTTTCGAGAATTTAAGGCACTTGGAATTATTCCAAATACTTCTGACCCTGATTCTAAGGTAACTGGTGCACAACTTATTGCACTTTTTAATGGTTTTGAACAGAAAGGAAAAACAAAATGAAAAGACTAAACTTTGCTTTTAATAAAAAAATATGCTGTTTCTGGGCGGTTTTGTGTGGCATTTCCTTTGGTTTATTCGCCTTTGATTTTGGTTCGGTTGTAACAAATGGCACTTCTTTTGAAAGTCCAAATACATCTGATTATGAATTAGTGCAAAAAAACTCTGTTTCGGCATGGCTTAAAACTCCGTTAGGAAAGGCTGGAAAAGGTGATTTTTCTGCAAACTTTGTGTACAACTTTGAATTTGATAAGGAAAATGAAACTTATAAAAATATTCTTGATTTAAATCTTTTTGCTTTTTCGTATGCTGATGAAACGGATAATTTTTCTTACAATTTAAAGGCTGGGCGTTTTAGTTTTTCTGATTTAACAGGAAATATTTTTACTCAAATTGCAGATGGCGTAAAGTTCGGCTTTAAAAATAATGTTTGTTCTGTAAATGTTTACGGTTCTTATACTGGGCTTTTAAACGCTTTAAACACCGAAATGATAACAACATCTTTAAAAAACGATAACGGTTTATTTACAGAAGATTCGTCTACATCGTTTAATGCTGATTATGACAAAGTGTACGACTTTGCAAATAAATATGCTGTGGCAGATTTATGCATAAGTTTCCCAAATCTTTTTAAAAATCAGGGAATTTCTTTAGAAGGTCTTGGCTCATTCAGTCTTGAAGGTGATACTTTTAACCGAATGTATGCAACGCTTTCTTTTGAAGGTCCGATTTACAGTTCTCTTTTTTATAATCTTTCTTCTACTTTTGGATTTATTAATTTTGATGATGAAACAAATGTTTCTAATCTTTCTAAAGTAAAGATTGAATATTTCTTTAAAAAGGTTGTTGTTGGTATAAATGGTCTTTATGCTTCCGGTTCGCAAGGTTTCTTAAAGGAATTTGTTGGAATTACAAAAAACACATCAACTTATTCTTCGCAAAGTTTTTTGTACTCAGGGCTTATTACAGGTGGGGCTAATTTTGCGTTCCGCCCGGATAATTCTGTTCTTGTTTTTGCTTCTGCTGATTCAGTATTTAATGCAGCAAGCGGAGATGATAACGAAGATATAGAATATTTTGGTTTTCAGTATTCTTTAGGTACTTTGTGGCAGGTTAAGAGTGATTTTTCTGTTGGTTTTTCATTATGTCAGTTTATAGATAAGGATAATTCTGAAAAATTAAGTAAAAACAGTTTAACGTTAAATGCAACTTTGGCATTCTAATGGTAATTTTTTTATTTCGTATTAAGGGGGCTTTAATATGAAAAAGATTTTGTGTTTTGCTACATCGCTTGTTTTTTCTATTTTTGTTATGTCGGCTGAAAATTTTTCGGCTCAGGTTATTTCTGTTACAGGTAAGGCCGAAGTTTTATCTGGTGGAAGTTGGAAAAGTCTTTCGGCAGGTGATAATTTAAATAGCGGAGATATTATTCAGACAGGGTTTAAGAGTGGTCTTTCTTTAAAAATAAAGGAATCAACTGTAAACGTATCTCCTTTAACTCGTGTTACTGTTGAAAATCTTTCTGAAAATGCACAAAAAGATAATGTTAGTCTTTTTGTTGATGCAGGCGGAGTTTCTTCTTCTGTAAGAAAAGCATCTGGAAAGAAAGTTGGTTTTACTGTGCGAACGCCAGTTGCAACCGCTTCTGTTCGTGGTACAGATTTTTCGGTTCAAAATGGTTTTGATTCTGTAGATGTAAACACTAAAAATGGTTCTGTTGCAGTATGGAATAGCAGAAATTCTGTAAGAGTTGCTGGTCTTGAAAATAAAAATGCAGAAACTCCGCTTGAAAATGCAGAGAATATAGAAAACTTTGAAAACTTTGCAGAAGCACAATCTTTTGAAAAAGCTCCACGCGGTACAGTTTTTGTAAATGCAGGCCAAGCGTTAAATGCAGGTGCACCTGTAAAGCCTGGAAACAGTGCTCCAAAAACTATAAGGGATTCTGCTGCCAGAGTAGTTTTTTCTATGCCATCTAGTACAACATCGGCTGCCGCTGCTTCTGATATTGAAGGAAAAGGTGCGGAAACTGTTGTTGCAGTAAGACCGGCTGGTACTTCTGATTCTGGTAGTTCCCTTGCTGTAACAATAAAAGTTACTGACTAATTTTAATAAAAGGCTTTTTTTGGGCGGAAAGGTAAAGTGAAAAAAAAATCGTTTGCGGCGTGGATATTCGGGTCAAAGTTTGTAAATTTTCTGGTTGTCATATTTATTACGATTATTGTTTGTATTCTTTGCTCTTTAGGCGTTTTTGAAAAGTTTGAACAGAAGTTTTACGATTCTCTTTTGGGCTTTAAGAAAACAACTACAGAGCGACAAGAAATCCTTCTTGTAGATATTGACGATCTTGCTTTAGAGCAAATGGGCGACTGGCCATGGACTCGCGATAAAGTTGCAGATTCGCTTATTTTAATGCGTGAACTTGGTGCAAAAACTGCCGTATTCGATATTGAATATCTTTCGCCTTCGCAAAAATCGGTTGATTTTTCGCTTTATGAAAACATTCTTTCTGACCCGCAAAAAAATGCAGACAGCCTAAAAAATCTTTTTGTTGATAACGATGATTATTTTTCGCGTTCTATTCAGTTCTTTGGAAATTCCTGGCTTACGGTTAATTCTGGAAATCTTGCCGTTGAATATACCGAAGAAGAACTTGAATATGCAAAAAAACGATTTTTAGTTCCTATTGAAGATGAAAACGACTTTCTTACAAAAAAGCATTGTGCAAAGTCGTATTCAGATTTTTCGCCTGCATTACATATTTTTGCAAAAAGTGCAAAAGGTGCAGGTTATACAAATGTAAAAATCGATTCTGACGGTTCAAGACGTCGAATACAACTTTTAATAAAATATGCTGACGGAGCGTTGCCGCAACTTTCGTTTGCTCCAGCTTTAAATATTCTAAAACCAGAAAAGATAAAGATTACTAAGAATTTTATTATCCTTGAAAATTGTATAAATCCTGATTTTACAGAATCAAAAGAAGATGCTAAAAATAAACTAAAAACAATAAAGATTCCTATTGATAAAAATGGAACAATGCTTATTAACTGGCTAAAAAAGCCATTTGCTGCAACAAAAACAATTACTTATGAAGATGGCGAGTCTGAAATCGTTATGGATGAAGAAAACACTTCGTTTAAGCATTGTTCAATTTTTAATATTTGGTATCTTAGTCAAATTGAAAAAGATATTTATTCATCGCTTGAACATTTTTATACTTTTGAAAAGTCCTGTGAAGAACTTAATTCGCTTTTAAAACAGGCAGATGATATAAAAGAATATAAGAATTATATCCTAAGTTGTATGAATGGTTTTGATAAAGAAGGAAATGCCATAAACGGCGGTGTAAGCGACGAAGTTTTTAATGAATATTTTGGGTTGCGTACTTCTTTTTTTGAAAATTTAGCATATTTTGCAAATGGAAGTAATTTTGAAGACATAGTCCGCACTTTTCCTAGTGTAAGGGAAAGAGCAGAAAGTTTTTATGATAATCTTTCGCTGTTTTTAGATTATTTTGGCGAAATGCAAAATATGTTCAGCGGAAAATTCTGTATTCTTGGAAACACTGGAAGTGGCACAACGGATTTAGGTTCTACTCCGTTTAATAATTCTTATCCTAATGTTGGAACGCACGCAAATGTTTACAATACAATTATGACTGGGGAATTTATTTATTCGGTTGAATGGTATTTTGGTGCGGCAATTGCAGCGTTACTTTCTTTGTTTGCTTTTGGTTTTAATTCAAATAGAAAAGTTTTAATTCAAAGTTTGTTAGGTATTTCAGTTATTATTCTTGTAATTTTAATACCAGTGCTTTTAATGTATCTTTTCCGATTGTATATTCCTCTTACAACTCCAATTTTAATAACGCTAGTTTCATTTGTAACGGTTACAGTTTTGCGTTTCCGTTCATCTGAAAAAGACAGAAAGTTTATTACAGGTGCGTTCAGTCAGTGTCTTTCAAAAGATGTTGTTGATGAAATTATAAAAGATCCTTCAAAACTTGTTCTTGGTGGAAAAAATTATAATATGACGGCAATTTTTACAGATATTCAGAACTTTTCTGGTTTTTCTGAACTTTTGACCGCTGATGAACTAGTTGCTCTTTTAAATTATTACCTTACAAATATGAGCGAGATTATAATTTCAGAAAAAGGAACTGTTGATAAATACGAAGGGGACGCAATTGTTGCCTTTGTTGGTGCTCCTGTTTCTATGGAAGATCATGCAATAAGAGCTTGTTCTGTTGCCTTAAAAATGAAAAAGGCAGAGAAAAAAATGAACAGCGAAATCTTAGAAATTGTAAAAAACGGTGTAAAACCTGATGAAATGCCGGAAAATCTTTTTTCTGCATTTAATATTATGGTAAAAAACAAGCGAACGATTTTTACGCGAATTGGTCTTAATTCCGGCGAAATTGTTGCAGGATTTATGGGTAGCGAAAACAAGAAAAACTACACCGTTATGGGAAGTAACGTAAATCTTGCCAGTCGTTTGGAAGGTGTAAACAAGCAGTATCACACTTCTGGTATTCTTTTAAGTGAAGCAACACAAAAATTGCTTGATGAAAGGTTTGTTTTGCGAAGTCTTGACAGGGTTCAGGTTGTAAATGTAAAAACGCCAATACGACTTTACGAACTTTTAGCATTTAAATCTGATTGTGATGAAAAGTTTTTGAATTATAAAAAACTTTGGGAACAGGCAATGCGTATTTTTGAAGGTGGAAACTATGATTCTGCATTAAATATGTTCAAAAAACTTTTAACAGTTCACCCGAATGACAGTGTTTGTAAATATTATATTACTTTGCTTGAAAAGTTTTTTATTCAAGGAAAAATCCCAACTCCGCATGATGATTTTGGCGTTGCATTTAATGCAGAAAATCCAATCGATATGGATAAAAGTTGGATTGGAACTGAAAAAGAAATTAAAGGAACGTTTACGCTTCTTCAAAAATAAAATTATAAAGTTAAATTACAGAAAACTTTGTATTTCTTTTAAGCTGGAAATTACTTTCCAGCATTTTTGTTTTAACTCATTATCAGGTTGAATTTTATCTGGAACCATTATAGTTTTGATTTTTGCAGATGTTGCACTGATAACGCCATTGGGACTATCTTCTATTGCGATTGCGTTTTCTGCTTTTTCATTAATTGATTCAAGTGCTTTTAAATAGATTTCCGGGTCTGGTTTTGAATGGCTGACCATATCTCCAGTTGTAATTGTTTTAAAAAAATCAAAAAGACCAGCATCTTGCATTTGTCGGTAAACTCTTACTTTTCGGGTAGAAGAGGCAAGCAAAATCGTGTATTTTTTGGAAAGATATTCAAGTGCTTCTTTTGCGTAAGGCATTAACGGAATTCCGCTTTTTCGTTCTATCTGGTCAAAATAATAAGATGTGCGTTCAAGAAATTTTTCTGCTTCAAAATCTTTTCCGTAAATCGAGCGTAAAAGAGTGCAAGTGTCGGCTCGGTTTGCACCCATACATTTTTCGTTTGCTTTTTCTATATTCAAAATGCCAAAATCTTTTGCGGTAAGTTCCCAAGCTTTCCAGCTGATTGTTTCTGAATCCAAAAGTACGCCGTCCATATCAAAAATAATTGTGGTCATTTGTAAATTTTCCTTATTTGCAATATATTAAATCCTAACAAAAAAAGGATTTTTTATGAATACACAAAAAGAAGAAGAGTACGCAAAAATTGATGAACTTTTAAACATTTTTGACAGGAATAATCCTGTTTCCGCAGATAGAAAGTTTGATTTAGAAGCAGTAAAGAAAACTTATTTTGAAATACTTGATGCAGTGCTTTCAAACGCAGATGAAGAAGAAGATTTAAAAGCCTGGATGGAAAGCCACGATTTTTGGAAGTCGCCGGCAAGTACGCGTTTTCATGGAAATTGGGAAAGCGGACTTTGTGTTCATACACTTATGGTGACTGTTCAAGCATTGCGTTTTAGTCGTGCTGTGCTTGAAAATTATTATAAAACCCCGGCAGGTCTTACACAAAAGTTTAATATTACTGCCCAGGATATTGTTATTTCCGCAATCGCTCACGATTTTTGTAAAGCTGGAAGTTATACAATAGAATATCGAAATACAAAAGATTTTATGGGAAACTGGGTAAAAAAGCCATTTTATAAAACGCGGGAGGATTTAAGAGCATTAGGACACGGAAACGAATCTGTGCTGGATTTGCTTGAATGTATGCCAAGTTTTGTAAAAAATCGACCTGTGCTTGAAGCAATCAGTCGCCATATGGGTTTTAGCGATGTTACCGACACAGAAAAATTGAATTATTCAAACTTTTTGCAAAATCCGTTAGTAATTTTACTGCAGCTTGCAGACCAAAGTGCTGCAGCCTGGTGGGATTGTTAGACAATCTTGTTTTTATTAGAATAGAGTTTTACTAATACATTTTAAAAATCATATTTTAGAGGAAAGAAAATGCCGACCGACCTAAAAAAAATGCGTAATATAGGAATTATGGCACACATTGATGCCGGAAAAACTACTACAACAGAACGAATTTTGTTTTACACAGGAAAGATTCACAAAATAGGAGAAATTGACGACGGTCAGGCAACAATGGACTGGATGCAGCAGGAACAGGAACGCGGAATTACAATTTGTTCTGCAGCAACTACTACATTTTGGAAAAATCATCAGATAAATATAATTGATACTCCAGGTCATGTTGATTTTACAGCAGAAGTTGAACGTTCTTTGCGAGTACTAGATGGTGCCGTTGCAGTTCTTTGTGCCGTAGACGGCGTTCAGCCACAGACAGAAACAGTATGGAAGCAGGCCGATTCTTTTAATGTTCCTCGCATTGTTTATATGAACAAAATGGATAGAATCGGAGCAAATTATTTTGCTTCCATCCAGGATGTTCAGTCAAAGTTTGGTGTTGAATGTGTAGCATTACAAATTCCAATTGGCGAAGGTCAGGATTTTGAAGGCTTAATTGACCTTTTAAAAATGAAGGAAATTCGTTTTGAAGGCGAAGAAGGCGAAAAGATTGTAGAAAGCGATATTGCCCCAGAACGAAAAGAAGATGCAGAAAAATGGCATGCAAAATTGCTTGATCAGGTTGCATCCGCAGACGATGAACTTGCAGAACTTTACCTTGAAGGTAAGGAAATTACTAATGAGCAGATAAAAAAAGCATTGCGAACTTTAACAATCAACAGAACTCTTGTTCCGGTTGTATTAGGTTCAAGCCGCCACAATCAAGGTGTTCAGCCATTACTTGACGCTGTAATTGACTATTTACCATGCCCTACGGATATTCCGCCTGCAAAAGCAATTCACATAAAAAAAGATAAAGAAGAGGAAGTTTTGGTTTCTTGTGATGAAGCAAAACCAGCTCTTGGTCTTGTGTTTAAAATTCAATATGACAAAGAAATGGGCTCTTTGGCGTACGTAAGAATGTATTCTGGAAAAATCGCAAGCGGTACTCAGATTTTAAATATTAATAAAAAGAAAAGAGAGCGCGTTAACCGCATTTTAAGAATGCACGCAGACAAAAGCGAAGCCCTAACAAGTGTTTCCGCTGGTGATATTGCAGTTTTTGTAGGATTAAAACTTGCACAAACAGGCGATTCAATCGGAAGTGAAGGTTTTCCTGTTTTATTGGAAGAACCTATATTCCCGCAGCCAGTTATTTCTGTTTCCCTTGAACCTGAAAGTATGAGCGAAAGGGATAAAATGAATGAAACTCTTGAAATACTTTCACGCGAAGACCCAACGTTTACATATCATGAAGACGAAGAAACAGGTCAGCTTATCATTAGTGGAATGGGTGAACTTCATCTTGATGTTCTTGTTACAAGAATGAAAGATGATTTTGGCGTAAAATGCAGGGTTGGAAATCCACAGGTTACATACAGGGAATCTGTTACAACAACTGCTGAAGTTACAGAAACATTTGAAAAAGTTCTTGCTGGAAAAGAAAATAAAGCAGTTGTTTCTTTAAAAGTTGAACCACGCGAAACTGGCTCTGGAAATAGTTATACTTGCCTTGTTCATTCAAAGAACGTTATCCCAGAAGAAATCTTAGATTCTGTAAAGAACGCACTTAATTCCTGCTTAACTTCAGGAATTAATTATGGTTACCCATGTACAGATATTGCTGTAACAGTTACCGGTCTTGAATATGATGAACTTACAGCATCTACTTTTGCCTTTGAAGCGTGTGCTGCACAAGCATTTGATAAAGCATGTAATTTGGCAAAACCTGAACTTTTGGAACCAGTAATGAATGTTGATATTTCTTGCCCTAAAGAATTTGTTGGCGAAGCAATGAGCCAAATGACGCAGCGTGGCGGAATTATTATGGGGCAGGATTCTAAAACAAACGAAGAAATTATACACGCACAGGCACCGATGGCAAAAATGTTTGGTTTTACAACAAACCTTCGTTCTGTTACAAAGGGAATGGCAAGTTTCAGTTTGGAATTCAGTCACTTTCAAGTTAAAGAAGGTGGTTTAGGCAGCAGTTTCTAAAAGGCACTGGAGTTCTTTATGAAAAAGTATTTGTGTATTTTGGTAAGTTTTCTTTTTTTTAGTGTTTTTATTTCGTGTACAGAAAATAAAAAAAATATTAAAACTGTTGAAGCAAAAAATATTCAGGTAAAAAAAGAAAATAAAGAAAACGAAGAAGTACTTATGCTTGTAGATAAAGTTTTAAAAAATATGAGCGAACGAGCACAAACTGAAATTGTGATTCAGGATAAAAAAACTTTTCTTAAAGAACTTGCACTGCTTTTAAAAGAAGAAGAAACGTTTACAAAGGATGATATTTCTTTGTTTTATCTTATAGATAAAACGCATACAGTTTCTTCTGATTATGTTCCAAAGAATCTTATTCCTGTTAGGAAAAATGAACTTTATTCTGTTTCAAGGAACGACCTTTCTCTTCGGCTTGAAGCAGATAAAGCATTAAAAATTATGGCACAGGCGGCATTAAATGATGGCGTAAGGCTACTTGTAAGTTCAACATATCGTTCTTATGAATATCAAAAAAATCTTTTTGATTATTGGGTAAAAGTTGATGGCTTAAAAGAAGCAGAACGCGAAAGTGCAAGGCCTGGAACAAGTCAGCATCAACTTGGCGTTGCCGTTGATTTTGGCTCTATTACTGATGATTTTGCCGACACAAAAATGGGTAAATGGATGTACGAAAATGCTGCAAATTACGGCTGGAGCCTTTCTTTTCCAAAACAGTATGAAGATATTACAGGGTACCGCTGGGAAAGCTGGCATTTTAGGTATATAGGAAAAACTGCCTGTGCAATGCAAAAAAAATGGTTCTGTAATGTTCAACAATATATGCTCGAATTTATTAATCTATGGAAACAGGAAAATTGCGATTTATCAGATTTTCTTGTTTCTGATTCATACTAAAAAAATAATAAAATACATTTTGAATTATTGACATAAAACTATGTTTTGTATATATTATCTCTACCTGCGGCGATGTTGGAATTGGTAGACAAGCAAGGTTGAGGTCCTTGTGTTGCAAGACGTGCAGGTTCAAGTCCTGTTCGCCGCACTGTCAAAGGGAATGCAAAAAGCATTCCTTTTTTTTTGTATTTTTATATTTTAAGAAGAACTATTTGGAGATTATATGGCTGATGTAAAATCTTTAATGAGAGATGTTGTTTTAAAGGCTTTAAATGATTTTATTGAATCAAAAAATGCAGAGCCGATAAATGCAGAAAGTGTAGTTGTTCAAACAACGCCAAATCCGGAGATGGGCGATTTAGGCGTGCCAATGTTTGTTTTTGCAAAATCACTTAGAATGGCTCCTCCAGCAATTTCTTCTGAAGTTGTAAAAATCATAAATGAAAAATATGCAGAAATGGCAAAAAACTGCGGTGATTTCCTTAGTGTAGGTCCTTATGTAAACGTAAAATTGAATAAGGGAGAGCAAGTTTCTTCTATATTAAAAAAAATCTCTGAGCAGGGTGAAAAGTACGGTTCTTTAAATGAAGAAGGAAAGCCATTCTTAAGCGGAAGAAAAGTAATGATTGAGTTTTCTGCTCCAAACACAAATAAACCGCTTCATCTTGGACATTTAAGAAACGATGCACTTGGCGAATCTGTAAGCCGCATTCTAAAAGCCGCTGGCGCAGATGTTTGCAAAGTAAATCTTGTAAATAATCGTGGTGTTCATATTTGTAAAAGTATGCTTGCGTATAAATGGTTTCACGAAGAAAAAGGCGAAACTCCAGAATCGTTGGGAATAAAGGGCGACCATTTTGTAGGTCAGTGTTACGTAGAATTTGACCGCTGGCTTAAGGGCGAAAAAGATAAACCTGAAACTGCTCACCCGGAAGCATTAGAGCAGGCAGAAGACCTTTTAGTAAAATGGGAAGCTGGCGACAGCGAAGTTCGTGCGTTATGGCAAAAAATGAACGACTGGACTTTAAGCGGACTAAAAGAAACTTATGAACGCACAGGAATTTCTTTTGATCGCTATTATTTTGAAAGTGAAACTTATCTTAAAGGTAAGGATGAGATTTTAAAAGGTCTTGAAAAAGGAATCTTTTTTAAAGCAGAAGACGGTTCAATCCGCATTGATGTTACAGATGTCGTTGGAAAAGGCAAAGATGAAGATAGCCATGAAAAAGTTCTTTTAAGAAAAGACGGAACATCTGTTTATATTACGCAGGATATTGGAACTGCAATAAGCCGACATGCTGATTGGCCGTTTAATCAGTTGGTTTACGTTGTTGCAAGCGAACAGAATTATCACTTTAAAATCTTATTTTATATACTTAAGAAACTTGGTTTTGATTGGGCAGAAAAACTTTATCATCTTAGTTATGGTCTTGTTAATCTTCCTAGCGGAAGAATGAAAAGCCGCGAAGGCACTATTGTAGATGCAGATGACCTTGTTGATTCTTTGCACAAAGACGCACTTAAAGCAATAGAAGAGCGAGGAAGAGAAGGGGATGTAAACTCTGATGAAGTTGCAGAAAAAGTTGCGTTGGCCGCTCTTCATTATTATCTTTTGCAGGCAACCCCAATAAAAGATATGCTTTTTAACCCGGCAGAAAGCCTTAGTTTTAACGGAAACACAGGTCCGTACCTTCAGTATATGGGTGCAAGAATAAGTTCAATTTTGGAAAAAGCAAAAGAAAGCGGAGTTAAAGCAAGCATTGAACACGCAGATTTATTAAAATCTCCTGAAGAATGGGCTTTAATAAAAGCATTGGGAACTTTCCCAGAAACAGTTTATAAGGCAAGCGAAAACCTTGACCCTAGTGCAATCGCTGCTTACCTTTACGATGTCAGCCGTTTGTTCAGTAAGTTTTATCAGAATTGTTCAATCGTAAATGCCGAAAGCAATGAATTAAAATCTGCAAGACTTTTCCTTGCTGAATGTACGCTTACTGTAATGAAAAAAGCAATGAATATGGTATTAGTTCCATTCTTGGAAAAAATGTAATAGACACACTTACGCTCGGGAGATGGTGTCTCTCCTGGTCGGGAGATGGTGTCTCTCCCGGTCGGGAGATGGTGTCTCTCCTGGTCGGGAGATGGTGTCTCTCCCGGTCGGGAGATGGTGTCTCTCCTGGTCGGGAGATGGTGTCTCTCCCGGTCGGGAGAT
>CAYZXM010000035.1:0-20792 GCA_964482455.1 uncultured Treponema sp.
TCCGTCTTGATGAACGTACCCCATTCATCAAGATGAATTTTAAAAAAAGTCGGGATTCATCAAGATAAACTTCCGCAAATTCGGGATGAATTTTCTTACAAATCCCGATAAAAAAAGGCGGTTTTTAAGAACTTTTTGATTCTTAAAAACCGCCTGCAGGCCTGTTATTTGCATAACGGAATTTCCTTGTCCGTTTAGGACAGTGTTTTTTTTAGCAGAATGGCTAAGCCGTTATTCTTGCCAACTGCATCCGCTTTTTACTCGCCAGTTCCAGCCTCTTCTGTGCTATCTGACTCTTCAGTACCTTCTTCCTTGATGTACTTTGCATCAAGTTTTACATAGTCAGGCTTTGCAAGTTTTTCTGCAATCATTACATCTGGTGTAAACATTACCTTTACCCCGGCGATGTCGTTTGCTGTTACGTCCATCGTCTTTTCGTAACCCTTGCAACTTGCTGCAGTCTTTAAACCTAACTTGAAGATTCCGAAACTTTCGAGCCTTACTTTGTACCCCATTAACATGTACCGTGGTACAGTCATCAGAAGACTTCTGATAACTCCGATAACTTCTGCCGGGGTAAGTGTTGTGCTTTCAGAGATTTCTGAAGCAAGTTGGTTGATTCCAACTTCTGAGATATATGCAGGAGCAGGATAAAATCTGCCTTCTGCAGCCAAATCGCGCGGATTTTTCCGCTTTCTTGATACAAATGGAACTGCCATAATGTATCCTCCTTTATAAAAATATCTAAAAACTAAGTAAAACATTCGATTTTTTCACTTAGTTTACGAAGTTAAATATACAAACATTCTTTTTTAAAGTCAAGAAAACATTCGTAATTTTCGTATAAAATTAAAGTTTTTCTTGCAAATAGCCGAAAAATACATTAATCTCTGTATAAAATGAGAGAAATAAAACATTTTTAAGGAAAATCCTATGTTAGTTTCATTCAGTGTAGAAAATTTTTTGTCGTTTAATTCTAAAGAAACGTTCTGCACGGAAAGTGGGCGTGTAATTAAAAAACCTGAACACTTAATTATTGACGAAAGTACCAAAAAAGAACTCCTTTGCTTTGACGCAATGTTCGGAAAGAACGGAGCAGGAAAAACAAACTTTGTTCGTGCCGTTTCAACTTTGCGTGATTTTATTGTAACTGGAAAATTGCCTCATTCTGCTTCGCAGTGGTGGTGTCGTCTTGATGACAAAAACGAAACTTTGCCATCTGTTTTTGAAATCGGTTTTATTGCAGATAAAAATCTTTATGAATATTCGCTTGCTGTTGTTCTTTCAACAGGCTTAATTGAACAGGAAAAACTTGTTCGTGTTGTTGGAAACCGTCACACTGAACTTTTTTCTAAAGCAGAAGACGGCTCTTACGTTTTTCATCATTCTTTAAAGGGGCAGAAAAACGATATTGAAGTTTTAAGCCGTACATTCGGTTTAAGTGGAATCCCTTTTTTGTTCAATATTAACCATAATACTAAAGGTTTTTTTGCTTCTAATCCGCAGGCAATCGCTTTAAATAATGTGTTCAAATGGTTTACTCAAACGCTAGAAGTAATCTACCCTGAACAGCCTTTGCAGGAAACTTCTCTTGTAGATTACGAAATGAAAAAAGACGAGTTTGCAAATCTTTTAAAGGAATTTGATACCGGTATTGAAGAAATCAAACTTGAACCTACTACAAAAGAAAAAGTTTTTGAAAACCTAGACTTAAAAACCCAGCAGCAACTTAACTTTCAGATGATGTTTACAAAGCCGCTTGTAAAAGCAATAGGTCAGGTAAGACCGCTTACAGAATCAGAAAATGTTATGGTATCAACCGTTGTACGTAACAGACGCAATATTTTTATAATCTCGCTAGAAAAAGATGGCGTTTTTAATTTTTACGTACTTAAATTTGTTCACAACATCTGCGGCAAAAAGGTTGAATTTTCTATGGTAAGCGAAAGTGACGGAACACACAGGATTTTCCAGCTTATTGAAATCCTTATGACGCAGCAGGAAAAAGTTTTTATTATGGACGAAATAAGCCGTAGTCTTCACCCAAAACTTACCATACAGTTCATAAAAAAATACTTTGAACTTGCAAAAGAAAAGAATCGCCGTGTTCAACTTTTTACAACTACGCACGAAACAAGAATTATGACGCACGACCTTGTTCGTCGTGACGAAATATGGATTGCAGACTCGAACGAAGACGGCTCTACAAAATTGTACAGTCTTGAAGATAAGCAGGTGCGCATAGACAAAGTTCTTGACGAAAACTACCTGGACGGCCTTTGGGGCGGAACTCCTACTTTTAATAAAGAATAATTGTATAAAAAAAGTGGTATTTCGGAATTGCCGAATTACCACTTTTATGTTCAAAAAAACTTTTACCTAAAACTCCACAGATTCTGCCTGAACGTAATTATAACTTATCCCAGGTTCAATCTCTGTAACAAGGAATTTTCCTGTTACAATAATTTCTGAAGTCTTTTGCGGAACATTCCCTTTAAAGTCATAACGGAATTCAATTCCTTGCTGGCAACATGCAAGTGCATCGTAAATTATTACAGCATAAGTCTGCGGCATAATTTCGGAAGCCTCGTAGATTTCAAAGTTACCTTTCATACGAATTGTTTTGTTTTCATAAGTTTCTGGGCTTACAAGCATATTAAAAACTTGGGCGTATACCATTTTTGAACTCATCTTTGTAAGGTCAAAATCAACTTTGCTTTCTTTTTGCTGTTCTATTGCAGTGCTATCTTTATTTAATTCATCTTTTTTTATAGATTTTTTATCGCAGGCACAAAAAATAACACTCAATAAGAATAAAAAAAGAAGTGTTTTATTTAATCTTCTATTAAAAATCATTTTACTAACCATTTATTACTTTACCGCGTTTTTATTTTTTCAATAATATAAAAAATTATGAACACAACTAAGTCCGTTGCAACAATTGTTGAACCTACCGGTGTTCCGCTAACAATAGAAACAAGAAGACCTGTAACAGAGCTTACAACACTAATACAAACAGAACAAATTGTAACGGATTTAAAACTTTTAAAAAGCCGCATTGCACTTAGGGCTGGAAAAATTACCAATGCTGAAATTAAAAGAGAGCCTACTAAGTTCATTGCAAGTACAATTATTACTGCAACAATTATTGCAATCGCAAGATTATAAACACTTGCGTGCGTTCCTACGGCACTTGCAAAACTTTCATCAAAAGTAACGGCGAAAATCTTATTATAAAAGATTAAAAAACTTACAATTACAAGAATAGAAAGAATTACGCAAAGATAAACTTCACTCTTTTTTAAAGTTAAAATCGAAGTTGAACCAAACAAAGTAGAACAAACGTCGCCGGCAAGGTTCGCAGATGATGTAAAAACGTTCATTACAAGGTAACCGATTGCAAGAGAAGAAACGGAAATCATTGCAACGGCGGCATCTCCTTGTATTTTTGTGTTTTTTCCACTTTGTAAAAGCAAAATTGCTGCAACAATTGTAAACGGCAAAACAAGATACATATTATTGCTTAAGTTTAAAACAGAGGCGATTGCCATTGCTCCAAAAGCAACGTGACTTAATCCATCGCCAATAAAACTGAATCGTTTTAAAACTAAAGTAACGCCCAAAAGCGAAGAACATATTGCAATTAAAACACCAACGATAAAGGCATATCGAACAAACGGAAAACTAAAATATTCAATTATTGTGTTTATTAAATTCATAAAGTTACAGTTCCTTTATTTTAAAGACTTTTTTTATCTGACCATTACAATCCGGGCATGTTGATTTATGAATAAAATCTGCTTTTGTGCCAAAAAAGATTTCTTTTCCAATATGAAGCACGTGCGTTGCGTATTTTAAGGCTGCTTCTATATCGTGGCTTATCATAATGATTGTAATTCCGTCTTTATTAAGTTGTTCAATAAGTGAATACATTTCATTTTGAGCGATTGGGTCTAATGCACTTACAGGTTCGTCTAATAAAAGCATTTTTTGAGTTGCACACAAGGCTCTTGCAAGTAAAACTCTTTGTTGCTGACCGCCGGAAAGTTCTTTATAGCATTTTTTTTCAAGATGTAAGATTCCTAGTTTCTGCATATTTTCACGGGCAAGAAGTTTTTCTTTTTGATTATACCAAGGGCGATTTTTACAACGGCTTTGATTTCCACTTAATACAATTTCCTGAACGCTGGCTGGAAAATCTTTTTGAACATAAGTTTGTTGCGGAAGGTAACCAATTTCATCGGGTAAAAGTCCATCGCCTGTAGTTATTTTTCCGGAAACTGGCTTTAAAAGGTGCAAAAGAGTTTTCATTAAAGTGGTTTTTCCAGAACCGTTTTCTCCAATTATGCAAAGATAATCCCCTGCATTTACCGAAAACGAAAGATTTTGCAAAATTATTTTAGAGTCATAACCAAGTGTTAAGTTTTCACAAGTAAGTTGTGCCATGATATTCCTTTTGTTCAGTTTTTATTCTGAAAGCAATTTTTTATAATTTTCTTCCATTATAGATATGTAAGTTTTTCCACTTTCAATTTGTTTAAGCCCTACATTCTGCATTGAATTAAGAGATACAATTTTGCAATTTTCTGCAGCTCCTGCATTTTTTATTATTGTTTCTGCAAGTTTTTTGTCTGAACTTTCCGTTACAAAAACTTCTTTTACATTCAAACTTTTTACTTTTTCTGAAAGAAAGGCTACGGTTTCAAAACTTGCTTCTGTTTCGGCAGAACAACCTACAAAGGCCGCAAAATAATTTATTCCAAGTTCGTCTGTCATATAACGGAATGGAAATCGGTCGCAAACAATTATTGTTTTTAAAAATTGATTTTTTTCCTGATATTCTTTTTTTAAGTTTTTTAATTCATTAATATATTTTTCTTTATTTTCATTTAGATTTTTAGAATCTTCTGGTGATTTTGCACAAAGTTCTTCTGCAATTTTAGTTACGCAATTTTCTGCATTTTTAATAGAAAGCCAAATATGTTCATCGTATTCTTCTGATTCTTCTTCTTTTGAATTATGTTCGTACTGCGTCATTCCATCAACGAATTCTTCTTGTTTTACAGAATCTTTTAAAAAATCCATTAGATTTATTTTTGTAATATTTTTATTAATCGGATTTTTTAAGACATCTTCTATCCAAAAATCACTTTCACCGCCAACATAAATAAGAACGTCTGCACTAGAAAGATTTAAAATATCTTTTGCCGAAGGTTGAAAAGAATGTAAATCAACTCCGTTTTTTACAAGTAATTCTACATTTATGCTAGGATTTCCGTTTGCAACAGAAACTACCCAATCATAAAGAGGGAAAATTGTTGCGATTACATTTATTTTATCTTTATTTGCTTTTAAGTTTGTATTATTTTTGCTACATCCGCTAACAAGTAAAATAAGCATTGCAATAAAAATGGTAAATATTTTTTTTAGGTTTTTCATAATTCTCCTGTACGACTGCATTTTTTGCAAAGTCCGATTAATGTAGATTCAGCCTTGTTTATTTTAAAACCTTCTGCTTGTTCTAAAGCGTTTACAAGTAGTTCCGCCTGAGAATTTTTTAAGTGAAAGATTTTTCCGCATTTTGAACAAGAAAGATGGATATGCGAACGGCATTCATTACAGTCATAAAACTGAAATAATGTTTCGCGCGAACCGGCTTTTGTGCATCTGCGGATTTTATTTTCTGCTTCTAGTGCAGAAATGTTTCTGTAAATTGCACTTTTACTAATTCCTTTGCCCGAAAGCACTGCTTCTATCTGTTTTGCAGAAAACATTTTGTCTGGATTTTCACTTAAAAAAGAAAGAAGAATATTTCGTTGTTCAGTTGAATACGTCATATATTTTTAATTTGCGACTGAATCGCAAATTGATTAAAACATATTTATTTTATAAAAGCAATAGAAGAACATTAAATTAAATGCAAAAATAGAATGTTGGTAAAACTAACTTAAAAATCGTTTTTAGTTTTTATTTTTAATCTCAATAATAAAATCCATAAGATTTGAACAAAGATCACCGTTTTTTAAAAGAGTTTCTGAAAAATTCTTAAATCCTACTGCGAGATTTTTATAGTTTTTAAGAAAATCCGTTAGGGATTGTTGTAATAAAGAATCTGTATTATTTTCCTCTGTACTGGTTGTGTTGTAAACTTGCCAGCATAACTGGACGATTGAAAAATCTTCTGCAGAAAAATACGGTTTCATAACATCTAAAAGAGCATTTACTTTTACAAGTTGATATTCTTCGCTTTGCGGATAGGCGTGCCATACAAATGGAACACCGCAAAGACAAGCACGACTAAGGCTATCTTCGCCTCGAATAAACAAAAGTGGCGTAGTACAAAGAAGAGCGTCCCATTCTATTTGTGGAAGAAAATTTAATTCTGTAACAGAAAAACAATCTTTTTCTTCTATTAATTTAGATTTATATGCATTTAAAAAACTTTCAAACCCCACGCCTTTTGCAAGCAGAATATTTAATTTTTTTCCGTCTTTAAAAAGAAGATTATTAAAATTGTTTAAAGCACAAATTACTGGTAAATAATTTTTTTTGTAACCAAAGAAAACGGCGTTAAAAACATTTTCGTTATTAAGATTATTTTGTGCAGATTTTTTTAATGACTGCAAAAACGGCTTATCTAAAACAAGTCCGCCAGTTTTTTTTGTAAAACCAGGCATAAAATTTACTTTTTGAACACGACTGCTTCGAGTAAGACTTTGTAATTTATGAAAAGTTTCTGCGTAAGGTTCGGCACTAAGATAGTCAATCATAATTATATGCACAATATTTGGAACTTTTATTGTAAACAACAGATTTTCAAGCCATTCCGGGCGACCGCACTGAAAGCATTCCAAAATAATTTCCGGGGGATTTTTTATAAATTCATTAAGGCAGACTTCATTAGCATTCCAATTAAAAATTTGAACATTATTAATGGACTGCACATCTTTGTTTTCATTAATTGAAGGGCATAAAAGTTTAAAAGAATGCAAATTATCTGTAACAAGACGTAATTTTAAGGAATCTATGTTTTTTTTATAAAAAGAATCTTCATTAAAATAATCTAATATTGCACGGCTTAATCGGTAAACAAAGCCAATATCACCAAAATTATCTACGACTTTGCAAAGAATTGTTATATTTAGAACATCCATACAATATTTTACGAAAAACAAAGAAAAAAAGCATCGTTTTATTTGCAAAATCGTTACTTTTCTCTTGTTACTGTTTATAGAAACATTTATAATGAAAGTATGAAAAAGATTTTATTAATTTCAGGTGCGTTTGCCTGTGTACTTTTGGCTGTTGGGTGCAGTAAAAAAGCATCAAATGCTTCTGCAGATAAAAAAAATGTTAAAATCGGAATTGCAAAAATTGTTCAGCACGTAGCATTAGACGATATTGAAAAAGGTGTTATTGATGCTATAAAAGATGCTGGAATTAATGCCAAATACGATTTGCAAAATGCAAATGGCGATATAAATACCGCAAATCAAATTGCATCTCAATTTAAAGATGAAAATGTTGATGTTGCCGTTGGTATTGCAACTCCTGTTGCTATTGCTCTTGCAAATACAATTAAAGACATTCCTGTTGTTTTTGGAACTGTAACAGATCCTTTAAAAGCTGGTCTTGTCACAACGCTCGAACATGGCGAAAACAATGTTACTGGTATGAGTGACGAATTGCCTTCTGTTGAGCACATTAAATTATTCAAGCAGATTGCAGGAATTAAAACTTTAGGATATATCTACACTTCTAACGAAGATAATTCGCTTTCTGGTCTTGAACTTGTAAAAAAAGGTTGTAAAGAAGCTGGTCTTGAACTTGTTACGCAGTCGATTTCAACTTCTTCAGAAGTAAAACAGGCTGCACAAGTAATTGTTGATAGAGTTGACGGTATTTACCTTACAACTGATAACACTGTGTTCAGTGCACTTCCTTCACTTGTAGATGTATTTAATAAAGCAAAAAAGCCGATTTTTTCTGGTGATGTAACTGGTGCTAAAGAAGGCGGATGTTTTATGGCTTCTGGTTTTAACTATTACAAAGCAGGCAGAGCAACCGGCGAAATGGTTGTTCAGATTTTGAACGGTGCAAAACCAAATGAAATTCCTGTACGTTTTATGACAAAACCTGAAGATTCAGATTTACTTTTTGACTTAGATGCTGCCGAACTTTGCGGAATAACAATTCCACAGGAATATCTTTCTAAAGCATCATATATTATTAAAAACGGTAAATTGGAAGAAAAATAAATTATGCTTGAAACAATTCTTATAGAAGGCTTTATTTATGGAATTATGGTTCTGGGGGTTTTTGTTTCTTACAGAACTTTGAACTTCTGCGATATGACGGTTGATGGTGCTTTTCCACTAGGTGGTTGCATTCTTGCAGTTTGTCTTTTGACAGGAATTCCAGCCCCAATTGCTTTGCTTTTAGCATTTTTTGGTGGCTGTCTTGCAGGTCTTTGCACAACAATGCTTTATACAAAATTAAGAATCCCGGATTTGCTTTCTGGAATTCTTATGATGACGATGCTTTATTCAATTAATTTAAGAATAATGAATAATCGTTCAAATATTTCGTTTTTACGCATTGAAACGCCATTCAGTAAAATAACAGCTTTCTTTAAGGAACAGTTTCCTACCCTTCCATCAGAACTTGGAATTCTTTTATTCCTTTTGCTCTTTATTGTAATTCTTAAAGCATTGTTGGATTTATTTTTCCATACGGATTTAGGTCTTACAATGGGAGCACTTGGAGCAAATGAACAAATGATTATAAGTCAGGGAGTAAATCCGCAAATTATACGCGGAATTGGCGTATGTTTTGGCGATGGGCTTGCTTCTCTTGCGGGTGCTTTTGCAGCAATGTACAACGGTTTTGCCGATGTAGGCAGTGGCTCAGGCGTAATTGTTAGCGGACTTGCTTCTCTTATGTTAGGCGAGTTCATTATCCGTTCAAATAAAATTTGCTGGCAAACCCTGCGTGTTCTGCTTGGTTCAATAATTTATCGAGCTCTTATGGTTATTGCCCGAAAGTATGGCCATTTTATAAATCTTAATCCAAATGATTTAAAATTTATTACAGGTGCCCTGATTATTATCTGTCTTATAATTACAAATGCAAAAAATAAAAAAGACTGGAAAATCCATTTTACACATCTGTTTAAAAAACAAACAAAAACTGATGGAGGAAAAAAATGCTAACAATCCAGAATTTAAACGTAATTTTTAACAAAGGCACAGAAGACGAAAATCTCGCACTTAAAAACATCAATCTTAAAATAGAAAAAGGTGATTTTATAACTGTAATTGGTTCAAATGGAGCAGGAAAATCTACTTTATACAATGCAATTGCTGGAACAATAATACCAGAAACTGGTCATATATTTCTTGATAAAGAAGAAAAAGAAATTACTTTTGATAAAGAATACAAACGAGCACTTTATATTGGCAGAATCTTTCAAAATCCATTGCTTGGAACTGCCGGAAAAATGAGCCTTGAAGACAATATGATGATTTGCTACAAAAAAGGCTGGAAAGGTCTAAAGGTTAGTTTAAATGGCAAAATGCGTGATTTTTTCCGCTCTCAATTAAAAATACTTGATATGGGTCTTGAAAATCGCTTAAACGATAATGTTAATCAGTTTAGTGGCGGTCAACGCCAAGCGTTAACTCTTCTTATGGCGGTAATGTCAAAACCAGATTTGCTTTTATTAGATGAACATACTGCAGCACTTGACCCAACAAATGCAGATATAATAATGAAACTTACCCGACAATTTGCACAAGAATATAATCTTACTGTTATGATGATTACTCATAATATGAAACACGCACTTAATTATGGAAACCGCCTGATTATGATGGATAGCGGAGAAATAATTTTAGATATAAAGGGTAAAGAAAAAGCAAATCTTACAATGGATAACATTGTTGAACGTTTTAAGCAGATTAAAAACAAAGAATTTTCTAACGATCAAATGATGCTTCAGTAACCTTTGTTATATTTTGCAAACGGTAAATATTTTGTATATAATGCAATTATGAAACTTCCAGAACATAAATTAAACGTAAAATTAATTGCATTTGACCTTGATGATACTCTTTTAACAAAAGAAACAAAAATCTCTTTAAGAACTCTTAATGCAATTCAAACTGCTGCAAAAAACGGAATATACATTGTACTTTGTTCTGGTAGAGCAGAAAGCGGGATTCTTCCGTATGTAAGAACTTTAAATATTGCAGGAACTCAGCAAGGGCGTTATATAATTGCTTTTAATGGGGCAAACATTTTTGACCTTCACACGCGACTTCCTCTTTATTCAAACACGCTTGACCCTAAAATTCAAAGTTTTGTTTATGAAGAAGCAAAAAAACGAGATATGCCTTCTGTTGTTTATGAATCTTCTGTACTTTACTCATGGCAGGATAGCGAGTGGGCCAGAATGGACGCAAAACTTTGCAATTTAAAGTTTGAAGTAAAAAATGATTTTTCTTCTTTTATAAAAAAAGGATTTCCTAAAATGCTTGTTCCTTCAGAACCGCAAAAAGTAAAAGAATTAAAAGATTTTTTGTGCAGTAAACTTAATGGAAAAGCAGATATTTTTATTTCAAAACCATTTTTCTTAGAAGTAATGAGTCACGGAGTGGGAAAAGGTTCTGCAATTTTAAGACTTGCAGACGAATTAAAAATTCCACACGAAACAACAATGGCATTTGGCGACAGTATGAACGACGAATCTATGCTTAGGGAATGCGGTTACGGCGTTGCTATGCAGAACGGCTTAGACTATATAAAAGAAATCAGCACTTTTCAAACCAGATTTGATAACAACAACGATGGAATTGCAGATTTCTTAGAAAACTACGTGCTTTAATAATGCTCTTTCCATTCGTTTTACGATTTCCGGGATTTTTTCTTTTTTTATTCCACTATAATTAACTACAAACGTATTTTTTATCTCTTTTGGTGGATTTTCATAATAAAATTCTTCTATTGGAGAAAGATTTATTCCTTGCATTTGTAATCGATTAACTAATTCTTCTTGACCTAATGAACTTTTTACAGAAAGCAAAAAATGAAGTCCGGCTTCTTGTTCTTGGATTTTACAAAAATCTTTTAATCTGCTTGCTTCTATGTTTGAAATTAAAGCATTTCGCAAATTTCTATAATAATTCTTCATTCTAATAATATGCTTTCCGTAATTTCCGTCTTGAATAAATTTTGCAAGTGTATATTGTTCAAAAGAACTTACCGAACAGGAATAAATATTAAATTTTTGCTCAAATAGATTTAAAAGTCGTTGTGGCAAAACCATAAAACTAATTCTAAAAGACGGTGCAAGAGTTTTTGAAAATGTATTTATGTAAATTACACAATCATTTTGATCTGCACTTTGCAATGTGGGAAGTGGTTTTCCATTAAAACGAAATTCACTGTCATAATCATCTTCAATTATAAATCTGGATTTCGATTTTTCTGCCCAAGACAAAAGTTCCTGCCTGCGACGAATCGGCATAACAATTCCAGTTGGAAAATGATGATTCGGAGAAACATGAACTACATTTACTAAAGATTTTTCCAATTCGTTAATATCGATTCCGCTTGAATCAATTTTTACAGGGAATACTTTTGCTCCATTTAACGAACACACAGAAAAAACTTTGTGATAACCAGGATTTTCAACGGCGAAAATATTATTATTTCCTAAAAGTTGCACAACCATTGTGTAAAGATTTTCAGAACCAGAACCTATAACGATTTGTTCAGACGAAACATTCATATTCCTAAATTCTCTTAAATGTGCGGAAATCGATTTTCTTAATTCAAGTTCGCCTTTTGTTTCTATGCGAGAAAGTAATTTTTCATCTCCTGAATTTAAAACTTGACGCATTGTGTGCGACCAAACATTAAATGGAAACTTTTCAAAACTTATGGAATTGTTTCTAAAATCCGCAAAATATGGGAGAACTTCTTTTTGCTTTATTTCAGGCAATTTTTTTTCAGGATTTTTCTTTATTTGCGGTAATTCTGTTACGAAAAAACCGCTTCTTTCTATTGAGTAAATATAACCTTCGCTAATCAACTGAAAATAAGCATTTTGTACGGTTATTACACTAACCCCAAGATTCTGTGCCAACAATCTTTTTGATGGCAATTTTTCATTTGCCTTTAAGATTCCTAACGTAATCTGAGATTTTATTGAATTGTAAATACATTCGCAAAGTCCGCACTTTCCGCGATTTTCAAAAGAAACGGTTATCATTCTATAATTTCCAAAACTTTTTCAGAAATTTCCATATCATAATAGAGCCATGCGTACATTGCCGCCGCCCCCACAAGTTTACGCCCATATTCTCTAGTTTCTGAGTAGGGAATAATTTCTAAAAACAAGTCATCTGGCAATTTTTTTATATTATTGAATGCAATTTTTGAACTTTTTATCCATCTTCTTACTCTTGTAATTCCTGCATTATAGGCAAAAAACGAAGAAAGCCAGTTATTTTCAAGTCGAGAAGCAAGATTATTTAAATACCAAGTTCCAAACTCAAGATTATCATTTGGATTTTTTAAATCAAATTCTTTGTATTTTAATCTGTGTGCAATATCACTTCCTGTAAACGTCATAAGTTGCGTAAGCCCTACAGCCCCGGCAGAACTTTCAATTTGAAAATCAAAAAAACTTTCACTTCTTACAAGAGCATACATAATTTCTTCTGGAACATTATATTTTTTGCATTTTTCCTGAATTAGTTCACTGTAATCTTTTGGATAAAGAAGCTTTAAATCTTCTTTTGAAACTGTCTGTTTTGCAGAATTTATTGTTTTAGAAGCAATTCTTAGTGCTTGTGGATAATATTCGTTTTTATTGTTTCCGCAATTTTGCAAAAAACGGGCAAGCCTTATTCCTGTTTCATAACTTATTTTATAGCCTTCCTTATTCAATTTTTGCCATTCAGGATATATTTTTTCTGGAAAACCAAAGTAAACGTAACCATTTAAGATGGCTTCTGCGTTTTCGTCTTTTTCACTTTCTTCCGTTTTTTCTGAATCAGTCTGCATATTGCAAAGAACTTCTTCTGCTCTTATTCCACCAAAACCCAATCGGCTTAATGCAAGAACTTTGTAATACACATCGTTTCCGCTAGTTAAAGAGCGAGTAAATGCTGCAGCATCTTCAGTTTTATGAGTATCACCTATTACCGGCAGAGCCAGTTTTTCTTGAACAAGGCGACCATAAATGTATGCAAATTTTGCAGTTGTTGAATCTGTTGCAAAACCATCAATCGCTTTGTAAAGTTCATAAAATTCGTTCCATCGACCTTCTGAAAGCATTAAAGGACTTAAAGTGTCAAAAATATCATCAAAATAGGCAGGATTATGCCAATTTTTGCAATATTCTTTTATCATCTTAATACCTTGAGAAGTAGATTTTTTTAAATTAAGACTAAGAAGATACCATAATGCATTATCATAAAGTTCATCAGAAGAAGCACATAACATTGCACTTTTATATTTTGAAGTTGCTAAAGTTAGATAATCAGCTTTTTCATAAAGTCTTGCAGAGTAGAAATTTAAATAAAATTCTTTGTTTGTTTTAGAATACTTTTTTGCCATCGCAGAAAAATATTCTGCATTTTTTAAATATTCTTCACTTCCGTAAAGACAAGTTTTTCCTATATCAGAAATTATTTGTGCTTCTACTGGAAAGTCGTCTTTTTGCAAAATAAATTTTTCATAGCCCGTTTTATAATTTTTTTTGTAAACTTCTGCTCTAAAATCGATTATTTTTGCTTTTTCAAAACTTTTAAATTCTTCTATTTTAGAAATATCACAGTAAAACTTATAATGCTCTGCAGAAAAAGCTCGACTTATAAACCAAGTATAAACGTCATTTAAAAGTCTTGAATTATTGTTCTTTAGCATTGCACTAAATCTGTAATAGAGTAAGGAATTAAGGCTTGTTTCTATTTTTAGATTTTCCGTGAGCCGCAAAACTTTAGTATATTCTTCGTATTCAAAAAAAAGCTTTACGGCGATTAAAAGGGATTGCTCATCCTGATATTTTTTTACAAGCAAAGATGCTGCGTTTAATCGTTCTTGAACATTTCCAATTTGCGTAAGTTTTTCTGCACTTTGCCGGGCAATATATGGTGTGCTTTTTTTTGCAGAAACAGAAAAAAGACGTTTTGCTTCAAAAGTATTTCCCTCATTTTCTTTTTTTAAGGCAAGAAAATAAGGTCTATCCTTTTTTAGAACTTCGCACTCAAAGGCTGGACTTTTACAACTGATACAAACCTGCAAAAAACAAGAAAGCAGGACAAACAAGCAGGGGCGTATACTTTTCATTGCTCAAAATCTTAAGTCTATTTTGCAGGAATCGTAATTTTTGTTCCAGAAATAATATAATCCGGATTTTTTATACCATTGTATCGTGCAATTTTTTTGTAATTCCACGGATTTTTGTAATATGCATCGGCAATATCCCAAAGAGTATCACCCCATTTTATTTTGTATACAATATCTTGTGGCTTTTCTTCCGGTTCTGCTGGAACTTCCGGCACAACTTGTTCCGGTTCCGGAGCAACAACAATTTCTTCTTCTTTTGATTCAATAATTTCCTGCTCGGTTTCAGTTGGTACAATTTCTTCTGTCTGCTGAATAACTTCTGTAGTTTCGTTATTTTCTGCTGTATTTTTTGTATTTTTGTTCAAAAGATTATACTTTGAAGGAACAACAAAAAGAATTAACAACGTTGCGATTACACAAATAATTGCACACACAACACAAATAATTACTGGAACTTTTGTCTTCTTTTTTATTTCATCGGTTTCATCTTGGTCGGCTGCATCAGAAGAATTTCCTTCTGCCGTTTCTTTGTCATATAAACCTTCAAAATTAATTCCATTAGATGGCGTGTTATCTTTTACAAGATATGAATCGTTTGCAGAATTCTTTGATTCGCTTTCGTTTGAATCATTTGTAATTGAATCAAAGAATGCATCGTCATCAAGCACAGATTTTTCGTCTTCTGCAATTTGAGTATCTGAATCTGTATCAAAATCTGGAAGTTCAAACTCATCAATAGAGTTTCCAGAATCAACAGTTTCTGTTGAATTTTCTGATGCAATGTCAGTTTGTTCAGAAGATTCTGATGTTTCTGTTTCTGTGTTTTCAGTATTTTCAAAAGATTCATCTAGCAAAGAAAAATCATCATCATTTTCAAATGATTCAGCTGATTCATCTGGTAGTGTAAAATCATCTGCATTTTCAGCAGGTTCGTTTAGTAATGAAAAATCTTCTGCTTCTGTTGTGTCGGTTGTTTCCGTTACTTCAGGCATTTCGGCTGTGTCTGCTACTTCCGTTGCCTCTGCAATCGCAGTGTTTTCTGTAGTTTCTGAGTTTTCAACATTTTCTGTTGATTCAGAAGATTCTTCAACTGTTTCAGTTTTTTCAGTATCATCAGTTTTTTCTGCTTCTACAGTTTCAGCAGTCATCTGCGATATTTTTCCAAGAAGTCCGGCACCAGCAACAACGCCAGCACCTACGGCAACGCCTTTTGTAAATGAATCATCATTTTCGTCTTTTTCTTGCGATTCTTGTATGTTCTGTGTGTCAGAATTTTCACTTTCGTTTGTATCTTCTTGTGTAACTGGAATGGAAATTTCTTCATTAGGAACAGCTTCTTTATCAAAATCCGGAAGATCAAAATCGTCTAAAGAAGAATCGTTTTCTTCAGTTGTAGCGTCTTCTGCATTCTCTGCATTTTCCTGTACAGATTCTTCAAGAGGGTTTTCCTGTGGAAAATCAGGGAGTTCAAAATCAGTTTCAGAGCCATTTTGCGAAACTGGTTCTTCTACAATTTCATTTGATTCGTTTTCGTCTGGTAAATCTGAAAAAGTTTCATTAACTAAATCATCTAAAGAAGTAGAATCTGCATCTTCTGAAGGATTTTCACTTTCATTTTCTTCTGTTAATTTTACATCATAATTTGTAGGTTCAAGACGTTCCTCTAATGTTCTAGAAACAAGAGTTACATTTGCATTTGAAGTTGCACCAGTTTCAGGGTCAATCATTTCTGCATGAAGTTTGTTATTTTCATCAAGTGCAATATTTAAATTTATGTCCAATGTTCCATTTGGATGGGCTACAAGATTATCAATCTGCAAGGAATCTACGTATTCAGCCCCTTCCATTGTTCCAGTTTTTGAACGATATACATCTACAAGAACGCGAGTCTGGTTATCATTAACGGTTGTTAGACCTAAAGTTTTTTTTGCAGGCTGTCCATCTTCCATTATAGGATAAAAAGTTCCGTCTGCTAGTTTAATTCCAATCTGTTTCATAACGCACCTCGCTCATCGACTTTTTTATTATATTATCTACTTTTCGGCAGATAATAAAAAAATTATTAGTATGAAATCATAGTTTTTACTGATACAATAAATTACTTTCTTTTGAATTATACTTGCAAAAGGGAAAAATAGCAAAAAATGAAAAGAAAATCACAAAATTCGCGTGCCTTGCACCGACGTTTTAAAACTTTAAAAACTCTTGTGTTTAGTCGCATTCTTATAGTTGTAATTCTGCTTATTATTCAGATTGCACTTTTTGCAACTCCGTTTTTTCTTTCAATTAAATATCAGCATTATTTTTTTCAGGCAAGTATTATTGTCAGCCTTTTGTTCTGTTTTTACCTTGTAAACAGTCCTGGAAGAAATGAATTTAAAATTGCCTGGCTTATTCCGGTTCTTATTCTTCCTTTTTTTGGAATTGCGTTATTTTTTATGTTCAAAAGTAATATTTTTGGAACAACGTTTTCTCGTAGACTAAAAAAAATTAAAGACTATTCAAGACCATTTTTAGAAGATATTTCTAACGAAGAAAAAGCATTATCCATTTACCCAAAAACAAAAGATATTTCAATCTATTTAAAAAATTACGCTGGGTTTTCAACCTTTACAGATACTGAATCAAAATATTTTTCGTGCGGTGAAGATTTTTTTGAAGAAATGCTGCAAGACCTTAAAAATGCAAAAAAGTTCATCTTTATTGAATATTTTGTAATTGAAGAAAGCGTAATGTGGTCAAAGATTCTTGAAATTCTTTTGCAAAAAGTAAAATCGAATGTAGAAGTTTTTATTCTTTATGATAGTCTTGGCTCCGTTGCATTAGCAACTCATCGTTATGAACGATACTTAAAATCTTTTGGACTTAATGTAAAAATTTTTTCTCCATTTATTCCAGTTTATGACACCGCTTTAAATAATCGCGACCATAGAAAATTAATCGATATAGATGGAACAATTGCCTACACTGGCGGTCTTAATATTTCAGATGAATATATTAATTTAAATCACAAGCGTTTTGATTATTGGAAAGATTCTGCCATAAAGATACAAGGACCCGCGGTAAAAACATTTACAGTCACTTTTTTGCAATTATGGTATCTTCAAACAAAAAAATCAGATTTATCTTTTAAAGATTTTGATAGATTTGTAAATATTCCAAAATGTAACAAAGATTGCGGAGGAATAACAATTCCTTATGCCAGCGACGCTTACTCAAAATCTGCAATTGCGGAAAATGTTTACAATTACATTCTTTCAAAGTCGCACAATTACGTTCACATAATTACGCCTTACTTTGTAATTGATAATACTCTTATGAATTCAATGATTTTTGCTGCAAACAGAGGCGTTCAAGTAAGCATAATTGTTCCACAAAAATACGATCACTTTTTAACTTTTTGCGTAGGAAGAAAATTTATTGAACAACTTATAAAAAACGGCGTTCACGTTTACACCTACGACAAGGGTTTTATACACTCAAAAATCTTTATTTCCGATGATAACCGAGCAACAGTTGGTTCAATTAATCTTGATTACAGAAGTCTTTTTCACCATTTTGAATGCGGCGTTTACCTTTACCAAAATAAAACAATTTCGCAAATAGAAATGGATTTTCAAGAAACATTAAAAGACTGCACAACTTTTACTTTGCAGGAATATAAAAAAATCCCGTTAATCATAAGACTAACAGGATGGTTTTTAAAAGTTTTTGCTCCTCTGCTTTAAGTTCTATATAAGTCTTAAAGCAGTCTTAGAGTTTATTTTGCATCCGAAAACGGAGTCACTGGATTTAATGCAGAAGAATTATAGTTGTATGCATATTCTGTCATTTCCGTCATTTCATTAACTGTTGTGCCAAACTTTTTTGCAACATTGTAAGTTGTAAGACGAATAACGTTTCCGTTTGCATCATATTTTAAGATTTGGCGAGTTGTAATCTGCCCATCTGAACCGTAAGTTGTAACTTCAGAAAGATTTCCATTTGAAGCATAGCGGAATACACATTTAGAAGAAAGATTTCCCTTTAAATCAAAATAAGAAATAACATCTTTTTTGCCGTCAGAAGTGTATGCAGTCTGACTTTCCTGAGCAAGAGTTCCATCTTCAAAATAAATATCCTGAACGAAAACTCTGCCTTTATCGTCGTATTTGTAAATTGATTTTTCTACAAGAGCGCCTTCGGCATTATAAACAGTTTCATCTGTAAGATTTGAATTTTCATAAGTGTAAACAACTTTGCTTTTTAATGAACCATCTTTTCCATATTCAGAAACGTCAGATTTTTTGCCATTTTGATATGTAATTACAGATTTCCATAATTGACTTCCATCTGCATCTTTACAAATCTGTTCCTTTAGATTTCCGTTTGAATCGTAAGTATTTGAGATTTTATTAATAAGAGCATCTCGTGGGGAAAGTTCCGAAGATTCAACAGTTTTACCATAAGAGTCAAGAACATAAACATATTTTGAATCCGGTGTGCGAAAATATTCTCCAAATTTTGAAATTATTGAAAAATCCGTTTTAGTTACAGTTTTTGCACCATTCCTTACCTGTATTTCCGAAGCAATGTCATACGCAAATAATAAACTTCCTGCTAAAGCAACACACAAAGAGGAAATAATTTTTTTCATAAAGCCTCCAAAGATAAGTAATATTATAAACTAGTGAGCGAATATTTGTCAAAATTCTATTGCTTGTGCTAAAATAAAAAAAATGAATTTTTACGAACTGAAAGCATTTGTCGTTTTAGGAAAACAATTACATTTTGCAAAAACCGCAGAAGAAATAAATATAAGCCCATCCGCATTAAGCCGAATAATTTCTAGGCTAGAAGAAGAAACTGGAACCGATTTAATTGACCGTTCAAACCGCAAAGTTGAACTTACGCCAAACGGTAAACTTTTTGTAGAGTTCGCACGCGAAGTTTTAGAAAAAAAAGAGAATCTTTTTAGAACTTTTCACGGCGAAAAAAATAAAATTACAGGAACACTTCACGTTTATGCTTCCGTTACAGCGTGTTACGTAATTCTTCCACTTTTTATAAAGAAACTTTCAGAAAATTACCCGGGAATTCAAGTTGTGCTAGAAACTGGCGACCCAGCCGGTGCAATCCCAGCAGTCAGGGAAGGAAGAGCAAATCTTGCAGTTGCGGCAATTCCAGAAGACGGCCTTTCTTATATGGAAACAATCAGTGTTTGCCGTTCACCGCTTATTTTTGCCGCACACAAAACAATGAATTTTCACACAGAAAACAGTTCTCCGCAGGATTTTATTTCTTCTGTGCCGCTAATTTTACCAAAAACTGGACTTGCTCGCCGCCGTTTTGACGAATGGACAAAAAGCAGAAACGTAAAACCAATTATTGCAGCCGAAACCGAAGGAAACGAAGCGATTCTAGCACTTGCACAACTAGGAATTGGAATGGGTCTTGTTCCAGAAATCGTAGTACAAAATGGTCACTATGCAGATAGTTTTGTCTGTCATTCCGCTGGGAATATTTTGGGCTATTACGACATCGGTTTTATCCGCAAAAGTGAAATTTATGGCACGCAAAGCAGCAGAAGAATTCAACAAGCCGTAAGCGACATTTTACATTCAGGCGACTGGCCAAAAATCTAAAAATCAAAAAAAGGTAAATTATGACAGAAGAACAATATTCTGAATTTGTAAAATTCAAAGAATCTTTTAAGCAGAAGATTAAAGAATGGAACCAAGCATCTCCAACTTTAATGCAACTTCAAAAAGATGCTGCAAAACAGGCAAAAACTCCAGAGTATTCATTTGAAACTCCCATTGTTTATAACCGTGCATTCGATGAAATTACCAAAGATGACGAAATAAAACTTATTGTGCTTGGCGATAATCCTGGAAAAGACGAACAACTTTTAAAAAACAACAAATATCTTGTAGGGCAGGCTGGAAAATTAGCAGAAGGATTTTTTAGAAAGAATCCCGAACTTAAAATCGATTTTAGAAAAAACGTACTTATCTTAAATAAAACGCCAATTCATTCTGCAAAAACGACACAACTAAAATCGATTATAAAAAACGGCGGAAAAAATGTTTACTCTCTTTTTATGGATACGCAAACCTGGATGGCAGAACAAACAGCGTATCTTTCAAAAATTATGAATGTGCCGATATGGCTTGTTGGCTACACAGAACTAAAGCCAAAGGGGATTTTTGAAACTTACCGCGAAGTTCTTAAAAAAAATGCAGATTGGGAAAAACTTTTTGTATTCCAGCATTTTTCAATGAATCGGTTTTCAATTGATTTGAACAACTTTATGAAGGAAAATCCGGAACTTTCTTTACCAGAAGCACTAAGTTTGCTTAGCGAAATACACAAAAGCGAGATTTTTAAATAGCCTGAATGTCGAGTTTAAAAAAATCGCAAAAAACGCTTACAGTGACTTTCCAATTTGCTAC
>CAYZXM010000036.1:0-20756 GCA_964482455.1 uncultured Treponema sp.
CAGGTTCTGGCTTTGGTCCAAGCGGCGAAAGTTTTATCCGCTTTAGTTCGTTCGGCCACCACGAAGATGTAAACGAAGCCTGCGAACGACTTTCAAAACTGGAATTTTAATTAGCGTAAACGTTCAAGTTTTTTTAGCAAACCAATAAAAGCGTAAGCGTCTTTACAAGTTGCGAAGACTTTGTGCGATGGGAACGATTAAGGTTGCGGAGCAACTCGAACCCATTCAACCGAAGGTTGAGCACAACCGTCTGAGCAAATTGGAAAGACGCTGAGAGCGTTTTTTTGAAAATCTTCTAAAAACTCAGGGATTCAGATTAATTAAAATTGAGTTTTGTATCCGATGTTCAGCTTAAATGCAGAGCCAAAGTTTCCCTCTAAAATTTCTGTAACTTTTGCTTCCAGCATTGTGTTAATCGTTCCGCTGTAAAAAGTTGTTGCAATATAAGGCGAAACGGAAATGTTATAATCATCGCTCATAAGAGTAGAAGCGTGCTTTACTAAATCCATAAAGTTTTTGTCAGGGAATGTAAGGGAATTATGAATTCCGAATGTAAAAGCCTTGTTTTTTATGTATAAATGGTCAGAAAAAATGTTTAAATCTGCACCAAAACTGTCATGAATAAAAAGAAAATCGTCTACAGTGTCCTGTGGCAGACTGAAAACCGTTATGTGAAGCTGCAGGTTAGAAGTTCTAAAGCGAGGTTCAAACAAAAGGTATGCGGCATCTTCAGAAATCTTTGAAGACGAATCTTTTTTAGAAAATTCAACGTCCGAAACTCCTGCCTGAATAAAAAGCGAAGTTGTGTAGCTGTTTCCTACAAGCATATTAAGCCCGGCACGCCAATATAAAGTGTCAATTACAATAAATGCGTTTTCGTTTTCGTTCTCTTTTAAAGGCATTCCGATTCCGCCAGAAAAATCGAATGTAAAAAATCTGTAAACACAGGCAAAACGTGCGTCAGTGTTCAAGCAGTAAGAATCATCAAATTCGTGGTTTACATAGGCATAAAGACCAAGTGAAACTGGCTGGGTGTTAAAAACGATTGAATCCGAAATACCAACGCCAAAAACTGGATAGATTATTGAACCAGAAAGGCCAAGCCAGCCTTCTGTAATTTTTGAAGCAATAGATTGAATGCCAAATTGTCTTCTTAAATAAATATCCGAGCCGATTGGTTCATAAGTTCCGCAGAAAAAACTTACGTAATTTGTAGCACCAGGAAATTGCGAACGGCTTGTAATGGAAAGTTCGTCAATCTTAAAAGTTCCTGGAGTTTCGTTAAAAAACGAATTTTCCATTATGTCATCTGTTGCAAGCGAGAATTCTGCGTGTGCAAAAAGATTTTCTGAAAGACTGAACTGTCCTGAAAAGAAAGTTTGAAATCTTAATTCCGGGTCAAAAGAACTTTCTTTTGTGGACGAAACCTCTGCTTTTCCACCTGCAAAGCCACTAAAAAAAACTTCTGCAAACGAAAATGAATTTATAAGAAAGGCCGATATTACAAAAACGGAAAATTTTATTTTTTTCAAAGCCATAGTACACCCCAAAAACATTCTATCACTTGAGTATCGGAATGAAAAACTTATTTCTTTAAAAAATAGCAGGGAGAGGCACAAACTTATTTTTCTTGAAAAACAAAAAATGTGATATATAATAAATTTTATGAGCGATTATTTAGACCCAAACAACGAAGAACTACTTAAAGATTTTTTTGCAGAAGCCGAACAGCAGGTTGAAACGCTAGAAAGTAACATTCTGGTAATTGAAAGTGACCCAGAAAACCGTGAAGCAGTAGATGAAATTTTCCGTGCCGCTCATACATTAAAGGGTGGTTCGGCTACCGTAGAAATGAATGAACTTTCGTCTTTTACCCACAAAGTAGAAGATGTGCTTGACGAAATCAGATCGGATAGACTTTCTGTTACAGAAGAGATTGTTGATCTTTTGCTTTCTGCAATTGATGTAATTAAGGCAATGTTAGAAGAACGGCAGAATGGTTCTGTTTATAGCGATGATGTTTCATCTCTTGTTTCTAAGTTAGAATCTTATGTGCCGGAAAAAGGCAAAAAGAAAAAGCATTCTGCTCCTCTAGCTGGAATGGCTCCAGTTTTGGAAAAACATTCCGAACCTGTTGCTCAGGAAGTTCCTGTTCAGCCTGAAGTGCAAAGTGCAGCACCGCAAAATCCGTTTAATTATCCTCCTTTAACACAAGATGAATTTGATGAATTAAAGGGCGTGTGCGAAAAAAATCAAAAAGTATGGCGTGTTGCTGTAAGATTTGATGAAAATAATCCTATGAATTCCGTTGGTGGAATCCAGGTTTTTGCGGCCTTAAAGGCTCTTGGAACGGTTTTAAAGACTGTGCCTGATTTTGATCTTCTTTATGAAGATGAGTTTTATGAGTTCGTTTACTATTATTTGGCTTCGGATTCTGATGCGGCAAAAATTGAAGACGTTGCTTTTTTGGGTGATGTTACGATTGTAACGGATGCACAGGAAATAACAGGACCGGTTAATGTGCCTGGGGAAGTAAATAATTCTGCTCAAGTTGAAGAGGAAAAAGTTTCTGTAAACGTAGAAGAAAAAAGCGAAACTGGTAATAACGAAGGCGAAACTTCTAATAATCAAGTTGAAAAGCCTGCTGAAAAACCTGCTGCTGAAGAAAAGAAATCTCACCCGGAAAAAAGTTCTTCTGCGGCAAAAAATTCTTCTCAGCAAAGTTCTGTTTTGCGTGTTGATTCAAAACGTGTTGATTACCTTATGAATCTTGTAAGCGAAACAGTAATTACAAAGGCTTCGTTTAATCAGATTTCTGCAAAACTTTCAGAATCTCTTTCGGATTTTCATGCAAAACAAGTTCTACAAAAAGAAAAAATCCGTCAGTTTTTTGAAATGCTTCCTATCTATTTTGAAGATGTGCAAAATGGAAAATCCTTAGATGAAGTTAAATTGAACATAACGCATTTTCTTTCCAGCATTTCAGAAGAAAATACTGTAGATGATACTGCATTAAAATCTCTTTCAATAAAATTAAGGTCTTCTGTGCAAAATCTTGGTCGAATTGCAAGTGAACTGCAGGAAGGTGTTATGAAAATCCGTATGGTTCAGATAAACCAGATTTTCAGCCGTTTTCCGCGTGTTGTCCGCGATTTGCAGCGTGATTTAAATAAAAAAATCAATCTTGTAATCGAAGGTGAAGACACAGAACTTGATAAAGCAGTTGTAGAAGATTTGCTTGACCCGATAATGCATTGTGTTCGTAATTCATGTGACCATGGTATTGAATCTCCTGAAAAACGCATTGCCGCTGGTAAGAGTGAAACTGGTACTGTTTTATTAAAGGCATCTAACGAAGGAAACCTTATTATAATTGATATTTCTGATGATGGTGCCGGAATCGATTCTGAAAAAGTAAGAAAAAAGGCGATTGAAAAGGGAATAATTCACCCGGATAAAGTTCTTTCTGAAACTGAAATTCATCAGTTGATTTTTGAACCTGGTTTTTCTACCGCAGATAAGATTTCTAATGTTTCAGGGCGTGGCGTAGGGCTTGATGTTGTAAAAAATATGATAGACAAGTTGAACGGTACAGTAAACGTTACTTCAGAAAAGGGTAAGGGGACTACGTTCAGCATAAGACTTCCGCTTACACTTGCAATTATTCAGGGACTTTTAGTTAGAGTTGGCAAAGAAGTTTATTCAATTCCGATTGCTTCCGTTATAGAAAGCCAGAGAATTCTTTTTTCTGATATTAAAACAATCGATGGTTATGAAGTTTTGAACTTGCGTAATGAAGTTATAAGTGTTTTAAGGCTTTCAAGGCTTTTTGGCATTAAGGAAAATGCTTCTGGCGAATATTGCAACATTGTAATTGTGGGTTCAAAGGATAAAAAAATCGGCGTAATGGTTGATTCTTTAATTGGTGAAGAAGATGTTGTTATAAAACCGCTTAAAGATCAGTATACATCTTCCCCGGCGATTGCGGGTGCTTCTATTCTTGGCGATGGTTCTGTTTCTCTTATTATCGATGTAAGCAGACTTTTGGAACTAAGTATAAAGCAGGAAGCAAAAAACGCTGTGCAGGTACAGGACATCTAGTGAGGTTTTTATGACGCTTGAATCAATTTTAATGACCGAAGGTGAATTTGATTATTCTTCTAATGTCCGAAACGAAAAAGACGACGAGCAGACTTTAAAAGAAACTGCAGATTTTAAAATGGTAACTTTTTCGCTTTCTGGTAAAGATTATGCTCTTGATATTATGTACGTTAAAGAGATTGCAAAAGCCGGACAATTTACTTTTGTGCCAAACACAATGCCGTTTGTTGTAGGTGTTTATAATCTTCGCGGCGAAATTATTCCAATTCTTGACTTAAGGATTTTCTTTAATATTTCTGATAAAAGACCTGATGAAGATGCGGTTCAAAATCTTTTGATTCTTACCGTTGATGATCAGACTTTTGGCGTTATCGTAGATAAAATCGATAAGGTTGTGGCTTTGCGAAAAAGTTCAATTCAGCCGTCGCATCCTTTGTTTGCAGATATAAATATAAAATACATTGCCGGCGTTGTTGAAAATGACAGGCGGTTGTACGTAATTCTTGATGCGGAACGGATTTTTTCAAAATCAAAGGAAGAAAAAAAGTCAGTAGAAAAGCCTGTTTCTGTTGAAAAGATAGAAGTAAATAACGCAAAAAACGAAGCAGAAAATGTAAACTCAGGCACTGAAAGTGTTCCTTTAAAAAATGAAGTTAATAAAACTGTTATGGAACAAAGTGTTTTTGTTGAACAAAATGCTGTACCGCCTAAGGATGAAAATGTTCCAAAAGAAGAGCCTTCAATCGTAAAAAACGAAACTGATGTAAATTATAATTTTTTAGTTGAATCTCTTGCCCGATATGCTGGTTTTTATGTTTCTGATGTAAATGAGGAATGGGTAAAAACTCGTTATGAAAAATGGATTCAGGAAAAAGGGGAAACTGCTCAGATTCAGGGCGAAAGTGATGCCATCGCTTTTTTAATGCCGTTTTGGTCTGAATGTACGGATTCCTGGTGGACAAAAGAATATGCTGATAATGTGTTTAATCTGCTCCCAGAAAATAGTGCAAAGCAGATTACAGTTTGGAATCCAGGCTGTTCAAAGGGAATGGAATCTTATTGCCTTGCCTGTGTTCTTTCAAAAAAATATCCTGATTCAAAAATAAGGATATATGCTCAGGATTCTGATCTTTTAAAAGTTTCAAATGCTCCGCTTCTTACTGTTCCTGCGGATGCAAAATATGAGTGGCTTTCGGAATTTTTTGTGCAGACAGCAAGCGGCGAAAATGCATTTTGTCAAAAAATAAAAGATATTCTTATGTTTGAATATCATGATTGCACGCACACAAATGCTCTTCCTGTTGCTGATGTAATTTTTGCAAGAGATTTACTTTCTGTGCTTAAAAATGAGGTTCAGAAAAATGTTATTACCGATTTTTCTGAAAAATTAAAGGGGAATGGTCTTTTGATTTTGGGGGAAAATGAAGTTTTGAAAGATTCTTCGGAATTTATTGAACGAACAGAAGGTGCAGTTACTGCATTTTCAAAACAATAAGATATGAATGGAGGTATTTAAATGAGGGTAGAATATATTAATCCTTTTGTTGAAACATCATACAGAGTTTTAAAAGAAGTTCTTGGCGGAGCTGATGTTACTCGTGGGGAACTCTACTTAAAATCTACAGCGACTCCAGTTATGGGGGTTGCCGCTCTTGTAGGTCTTGCAGGCGATGTTGAAGGACGAGTTCTTTTTGATATGACAGTTGAAACTGCTGTAAATATTGCTTCAAAAATGAACGGAGAAGATTTAGGTTCATTTAATGATCTTGCAAAGGCTACAATAAGCGAACTTGCAAACTTAATTACGGCCCAGGCTGTAACAAAATTACATGAACTAAACTTTAAGTTTGACCTTACGCCTCCTGCACTTTTTGCTGGTCAACAGATGGAAATCGCGGCTCTTGGCAGTAATGGAACTCAGAATGTAGAGGCTTTAATTGTTCCTCTTATTACAGAATATGGTAAAATAGAAGTGAACGTTGCAATTCGCGAACGTTCCTAAAATATGGAGATATATATGAAAACAGTACAAGATTTTCCTTCAATCAACGAACATGTGCCAGATGGTAAAAAATCTGATGGTTCTGCTTTTCGAGTTTTGATTGTAGATGATTCAATGTTTGTTGCAAAACAGTTGGGACAGATTCTTGCCAGCGAGGGATACGAAATTGTTGCTACGGCAGCGGATGGAAAAGAAGGTCTTGATCGATACAAGGAACTTGCTCCAAATGTTGACCTTGTAACAATGGACATTACTATGCCTAAAATGGACGGTATTACTGCTCTTGGCGAAATTATGGCATTTGATAAGAATGCAAAGGTTGTTATGATTAGTGCTCTTGGTAAAGAAGATCTTGTAAAAAAATCTCTTTTGCTTGGTGCAAAAAACTACATCGTAAAACCGCTTGATCGTAAGAAGGTTCTTGAACGCATTGCTGCATGTCTTAAAAATTAGTTTTAAAACTTTTTTTTATAAGGAACTGCTTAAAAACTAAAGTTAGGCAGTTTCCTTTTTTTGCTGTCTTTTACTTTATTCTTCTTTTTATTATAGTAATTCCTATGACAAAAATTCGTATTCCTGCTGCAATTTTAGCAGTTTCTTCTGTGTTATTTACTTTATTTTCACTAAGTTTTTCGTTAGATGTTTCATTGCTGGCTTTTCCTATAAGTTTTGCAGGAACTTTTTTTCTTTTGTATTTTCTTTTAAATAAAACAATTCGACTTCGCTCGTTTAAATCGGTTTCGTATTCGGTAAAGTTTTTGCAATATATTCCATTTATTCTTTTAACTTCGTTTGTATTGCGTCGGGCTGGAAAATCCGGAACTTATTACTGGTACGATGTTGTAACCGTTTTGTTGTGGTGTGCAGTTTTTATTTCTTCTTTAGTTATTTTGTATTTTTTTAAGGAAAAACGAATATATAAGTTAAATCCAGAATGGAAAAAAGAAGTTGAAAAGCAAAAAGGTTCATCGCTTATTCAGACAAAAGGTTTTAGTGCAAAAAAAATCGCCCTTGAACTTTTGGACTGGATTGACGCACTTGTGCAAGCCGTTTTTATGGTTTTGCTGATTCAGATTTTTGTTCTTCAGCTGTATGTAATTCCGTCGGAATCAATGGTTCCTTCTTTTTTAATTGGTGACAGAGTTGTTGTTCTAAAAACTCCGAGTGGGCCTGTTTTTCCTTTAAGTAACGTTGGTCTGCCGTGTGTAAAAAAATACAAGAGGGGCGATGTTATTGTTTTTAGAAATCCACATTATTCAATGGATAGAAAATCGGAAGTAAGGTCTGTTGTGTCTCAGATTGTTTATATGCTTACTTTTACAACGGTAAATTTAAATGTTGATGAAAATGGGCAGGTAAAAGCAGACCCATTAGTAAAAAGAATCTGCGGCGAACCTGGCGAACAGCTTGTTATGCAGGATGGCGTTCTTTATGCACGCACTGCCAGTGATGACACTTTTAAACCTGTTGATTTTGACAATAAATTTGCCTGCTGGAATCTTGGTTCGGTTGCAAAAAAATTAAATTCAAAAAACAAGAATGCAGTTCACGATATTCCGCTTAGCGAAAATAACTATAATTTAATGCTCGAAATAGAAAACGAACGAAGAGAATTTAATTTGAACAGTGCTTCTTTTGAATGCTGGTCAGTTTCAAAAAGTTTTCTTTCCGTTTTTAATCGGATTGAAAAACACAACGCAGACAAAGCGGATATTTCGCTGAATGCGTACGAACTTTTTTCTAATTATTATGAAAATACAAAAAAGATTCTTTCTGGAATGGAAAATTACCGCTGGTTCAATAATTTTATGTGCGATTGGACTTCCAGCGGAAAACTTGGTTCCGCCTTTAAATCTTTTGATTTAGAGAAAAAACAGGAACAGGCAGAAAATTCATCTCTTTTTAATGGCGATGTTTATGCAGAAGCAAATTATCGCCTGAACGTTATGGTAAAACTTACAGCTGGTCGCCTTTTTCTTAGAACGGCAGAACTTATAGAAAAAGCTTATTCAGAAGAAGAAATAAACAATGACAAAAAAATCGAAGAGTTACTTTTTAATGCACAAAAACTTTATTTTTATCTGATGATTTTAGACCAAAGAAATATGCCGGTTTTTCCTGCAAATAAAGAAGATGGAACACCAGTTTATATTCCAAAAGACTGCTATTTTATGATAGGCGATAACCGTTTTAATTCACTGGATATGCGCCATTCATATGAAACTTCGTATAAACCTCTTTCTGAATACGATGACTATTCTGTAAAGTATTATTCAAATATGGCTCCGCAGTACGTAAATAAAAACAGAATTTTAGGTTCGGCACTTTATCGCTTTTGGCCGTTAGGTCGCACTGGAACTGTAAAAACAAAATAAGAGGTCTAAAAGCGGAAGCGTTTTTTGCAAACGTAATAATTTCGTTGGTCGCCCCAAGGCATTTTTGACTTATGAAATTTTATTTTTTGAACAAATAAAGCCATTTAGTTTAAGAAGCCTAAATTTTTCTTTACTTGCCTTGTAAAAATCTTTATATTAAAAGCATTATGTTTATCGATAAAGTTTTAACCGTATTGTTTGGCTCCCAGAATGAAAGGGATGTAAAAAAATTAAAGCCACTTGTTGCAAAAGTTAACGCAAAAGAAGAGTGGGCTAAATCACTTGGAGCAGAGGATTTTCCAAAACAAACTGCGAAATTTAAAGAACGCCTTAACGAAGGCGAAACTCTTGAAGATATTCTTCCAGAAGCATTTGCACTTGCCCGCGAAGCCGCATATCGTGTTCTTGGCGAACGTGCTTATGATGTTCAGATAATGGGTTCTCTTGTTCTTAATTCTGGTCGCATTACAGAAATGAAAACTGGTGAAGGTAAAACACTTATGTGCGTTCCTGCGGTTTACCTTAATTCCCTTACTGGAAAAGGCGTTCACGTTGTTACAGTAAACGATTACCTTGCAGAACGCGATGCTTCATGGATGCGTCCTGTTTATGCATATCTTGGTCAATCGGTTGGTGCAATCCTTTCTAATATGGATAACGACGCTAGAAAAGCCGCTTATAACTGCGATATTACCTATGGTACAAACAACGAGTTCGGCTTTGATTATCTTCGCGATAATATGCAGGTTGAACTTGAACGAAAAGTTCAGCGTGGTTTTAATTTCTGTGTAGTAGATGAAATCGACTCTATTCTTATTGATGAAGCAAGAACTCCGCTTATTATTTCGGGGCAAGGCGAAGATGATACTTATAAATATCACGAAGTTGATAAATACGTTGGTGAATTAACAGAAGTTGAAAAAGACCCTAAAACAAACGATTACCCTGACGAAGTTGAAATGGAACCGGAACAGCGCAAACTTATAAAAGGTGATTATAAGATTGACGAAAAATCAAAACGAGTTTCATTTACAGATAAGGGTATTGCCCATATTGATGAGATTTTGCACAAACATAATCTTATCCCATCAGATTCAAAAGTCGTAGACGAAGAATATTTTGAATATGTTCATTATTTTACGCAGGCTGTACGTGCCCATGTCCTTTATCACAATGATGTAGATTATCTTGTTCGCGACGGACAAGTTCAGATTGTAGACGAGTTCACTGGTCGTGTTTTGGAAGGTCGCCGTTATGGTGATGGTCTTCATCAGGCAATTGAAGCAAAAGAACACTTAAAGATTGCACAAAGAAACAGAACTCTTGCAACAATTACATTCCAGAACTTCTTTAGAATGTACAATAAACTTTCGGGAATGACTGGTACCGCTGCAACAGAAGCAGTTGAATTTAATAAGATTTATCATCTTGATGTTGTTGCAATTCCTACAAATCGCCCTGTAGCCAGAATCGATGAAAATGATGAGGTTTACTTAAACGAACAGGATAAATGGGAAGCTATTTGCAAAGAAGTTCAGGAAGCACATGCAAAAGGTCAGCCGGTAATTGTTGGTACAGTTTCCGTTGAAAAATCAGAAGTGCTTTCATCTCTTTTAACTAAAAAAGGAATCCGCCACGAAGTTTTGAATGCAAAAAATCACGCCCGCGAAGCTATGATTATTGCAGAAGCCGGTGCAAAAGGTGCCGTTACAATTGCAACAAATATGGCTGGTCGTGGTACAGATATTAAACTTGGCGGTAACCCTGAATTTAGAGCAAGAAAACGTGCTGGAACAAATGCAACGGAAGAACAGTACGAAGCAGCATTAAAAATTGAAAAAGAAAATTGGCTTAAAGAAAATGAAGAAGTTAAAAAAGCCGGTGGTCTTTATGTAATTGGTTCTGAACGCCATGAATCACGCCGTATCGATAACCAGTTGCGCGGTCGTTCTGGCCGACAGGGAGACCCTGGTCGTTCTAAGTTCTTTATTTCGATGGATGACGATTTAATGCGTTTGTTCGGTGGGGATCGTATGAAAGTTATGATGACCCGCATTGGAATGCAGCCTGGCGAACCAATAAATCATCCGTGGCTAAACAAGGGAATTGCAAAAGCACAGCAGAAGGTAGAAGATCGCAACTTTGAAATCCGAAAGCATTTGCTTGATTATGATGATGTTTTAAATGAACAGCGAAACATAATTTATCAGCAGCGTGATGATATTCTTGCAGATAACGATTTGGCTCAGCGAGTTTTGAATAATGCAGATGATATGGTTCATAATCTTTTTTATGATTACACTCACACACGCGGAAAAAATGGCGATGCTAAAAAAGAACTTGCAGACGATATTTTAAATTATTTTGGTTTGAATGTAGGGGAAAATCTTACACAAGAAGCAATTCTTGCATCATTACAAAATGATATTACAGAAAAAGAAACGCTTGTTGGCAAAGAAAACTTAAATCTTTTTATCCGCTACCAATATGTTCAGATTATAGACAAAAAATGGCTTGACCAGTTGGAAGCATTAGAGGCTTTAAGAGAAGCAGTCAGCCTTCGTTCTTATGGTTCAAAGAATCCGCTTACTGAATATAAAATTGACGGCTTTAATTTGTTTGATGAAATGCTCGATTCAATTCGCAATACCGTAATGTCGCGTGTATTTAAGGTAAGAATCCAGCTTTCTCCAGAAGCACAGGAAGCAAGAAAAAGAGCGGCAATGAGTGCTCAAAGAAATATGAATGCACAACATTCCGAAGCAGAAAATATTACTCAGCAAAATCATTCATCTACTATGAATGCTAGTTATGCAAAACGACAGGCTTCTTCCAGTGTTACAGCTCAGCACACTCAAGGTCAATCTGTTACAGTAAGACGTTCTTCTCCAAAAGTAGGACGAAATGATCCTTGTCCGTGCGGAAGTGGAAAAAAATATAAAAATTGTTGTGGAAGAAATGCTTAAAAAAGCGTACGTATTTATTTTTTCTACATTAATTATTGTTCTTTTTGCTTCATGCATAAGGTCAAACAGAGTTGTTTCCATTTCGGAAAACAATCTGTTTGATTTGGATTATGGAAACTTTCAGGAACAGATAAATCTTTTTAGATTAAAAGAGCAAGGTCCAGTTTCCACTTCCATTTTTATGCGTGCAGGTTTTTTTTACATAGTTAATGGCGATTCTGGTAAAATTATTTCGCTTAATTCTTATGGCGATTTACTTTCTCTTTTTTACAGTGAAGATTTTTATTCTGATTCTGAGCATAGTTCGCTTGTTAATTCGGATTCTGGAATTTGGAAGTCAATTTCCTATCCGTTTACATTTACCGGAAAACTTGCCGTTGATTCAAGAAAAGTTTTATACGCTGCAAGTAATGTTCCAAAAGAACGAAATGAACAGGCAGAAGACGCAAGCGTTTTGTACAGTCAGGTAATTCTTCGCATTTCTAGTGACGGAAAAGAGATTGATTATTTAGGTCAGCAGGGACCAGCGGGAACTCCATTTCCTGATATAAAAAATATTTATACTACAGAAAATAACGAACTTGTGGTTGTATGCTCAACTAATAAAGGACTTGAAGTTTTTTGGTTTTCTTCTGATGGATTTTTAAAGTATCAGGTTCCAGTTGGAGTAAAAACAATCCCTGCTAATGCTCTTGAAGATGAAAAAACAAATTCGGAAATCTCTGACTTTTTTATTACAATCGAAAATATCGTCCCAGATTATTATGCAGAACGTCTTTATATAAAAGTTGACTATTATCTTCCGCATATTGATGAAGAATCAAAAACTCAATCTGGAGTTGATTTTGTAAAGTCTTCGGTTTTTCCGCTGGATGTTTCGTCAGGGCGTTTTGGCGAAGTGTTAGACATTCCAGCTTTTGAAGAATCTGTTACAGAAGATTTTTCAAAACTTACCTATAAAATTCCATATGATTTTCTTGGCGTTACAAAAAATACCTGGATGTATTTTATAATTACAACGGAAAAAGGCTTTAATATTTTAATGTTGCAGCCAGGAACGCAAAATGTTTTACGCCGCAATATAGAAATTAATCATAAAGATACACTTTATTATTCGTTTTCACTTTCTGATGAGGGAATTATTTCTGCACTTTTATGTGGAATTGAAAACGCTAAAGTTGTGTGGTGGCGAACGGATTCTCTTTTAAACTCTGTATTTAAATAAAAGGACGAGTATAAATGGATTTTTTTAAAGGTGATGAAGGATACCCTGACGGCGAAAAACCTTTGCATTTTTATTACAATCGAGAAGAACGCATAAAAAATGCCCCAAAGATTGTTCAAGATTTTTATGCTGGTAAAATAAATCAATTTACAAGAAATCCGTTTAAAATCCTTTTTAATAATCCTTTAAACAGAATGATGGTAATATTTTTGCTGCTTTTTTGCGGTTTTGCATATTTTATGACGTGGCAGGCCGAAAAAAAAACTAGTAGAATCGCCGAAACAACAGGAACGCTAACGTCATTTTCTTACGAAGAAAAAGTTTACACATCTTTTAAGTTAGAAAAAATCCCTGAAAAAAAATCAAAGGATTTTATTCCAAAATCAATTACGGTTATTTTTAAAGCATTAGATTCTTCGGAAACTGTACTTTTTGAAAAAGAACTTTCAGATTCTTACGATGGAAAAGAACTTTTTATACGGACACAGTTTAATGATTATGATATAATCAAGGTGATTGCTGATGTTTCTGTTGGAAATGAAAAACAATCTTTTGTTTCAAATGTAGTAAAACGTTGATTTTGGAGTAGGCAAGGTGCTGCAGTTTTATTTTTTATCCGTTTTTTTTAATTTATTTGCGGGTTTTATTCTTTTTTTTGAAGATTCCTCATTAAAAAAAGATTCTTTGGAAAGCGATTCTTCTAATAACGAAAAAAAAGAAAAAGCAAAGGTAAATCCTGATGATGATATTTCTTTTTTGGATACAGATTACCGCGGTGTAAAACTTCCGCATCAAAAAAAGTCTGTTGAAGGAATGTTTTCTAAAAACTCTGTATTAAACGATAAGTTTTTTCAGCTTGTAATCGGGCTTCTTTCTATTATTACAGGCGTTTTTAAATTGCTTTCTGCAATAAACGGCATTCCTTTGTTTGGCGATTTAATTCCAGCCCTTGCAGGTCTTTTGGGCGGTGCCGCTTTGCTGTTAGGTTATTATGTAGAAAAATCTTCTGCTGACCTTGAACTTCCTTCGTTTCTTCAAAAAGTTTTTATTGATAACAAAAAGGTTATAGGAATGGTCTGTATGGCCAGTGCAGTAATACACTTTGTAATTCCAGGAGTTCTATTTTTCTAAATGAGTAATTCTGTTGCATGTATTATTTATAAAGATGGAAAGATTTTAATAGCACATCGTATTCCTAAAGGAGATATGGGCGGTCGCTGGGAATTTCCTGGTGGAAAAGTAGACGAGGGCGAAAACGATGAAAGCACAATCATCAGAGAAATGCGTGAAGAATTCGGCGTCAAAGCTTTTCCTGGTAAAAAAATAACGTCCTGCTCTTTTTTTCACAAAGAAAAAGAATGTTTCTTAAATGCGTATATGGTTACCCTTGAACACGACGGCCTTGAAAAACCGTATATCCTTACTGAACACACAGAATATAAATGGGTTTTTCCAAAAGAAATAGAAAATCTTTCTTTTGTTGATTCCGACTTAAAAATCTACCCGGAAGTATTAAAGTTTTTGGAAAAATTATGTTAAAGAAAATATTATTTTTTGTTTTTGTAGTTTTTTCGTTTTCTTTATTTTCCTGCACAAAAAAGAATGAAATCGTTTTTGATGAAAGCGAGCCACTTGCACTTGCTCCTGATGTAGAATGGGCATTAATTTGTGAACCTTATGCTGCATTCAGAAAAACGGCGGACTGGTCGGCAGAAGTAATTTCGCATTGTCGCAAAGGCGATATTTTTATGTTAAAAGGAACTCTTATTTCTAATGACAAGGAAAACTGGTATTACTTTGACCAAGGTTGGCTTCCTGAATCGGTTCTTTTAGTTTATTCAAATTATTTTAAGGCAAAAGCAGCAAAGGAAATGCAAAAATAATGGCATTAATCATTGCAGAAATAGGAACAAGCCATGAAGGCTCTGTTCAAAAAGCAAAAGAGTTAATTGATTGTGCAGTAGATTCAGGCTGCGACGCAGTAAAGTTTCAGTGGGTTTATGCAGATGAAATTTTACATCAGGATACAGGTTTTGTGTCTTTGCCAACTGGAAACATTCGCCTTTATGATCGTTTTAAAAGCCTTGAATGTGATGCTTCTTTTTATAAAGAAATGCTTGAATACGCTCATTCAAAGGACGTAAAGTTTATCTGCTCTCCTTTTGGCTTAAAAAGTCTTGAAGAATTATTAAAAATCAAACCAGATTATGTAAAAATTGCTTCGCCAGAGTTAAATCACTTTCCACTTTTATTAAAACTTGCAGAATTCCGCAAAAAACAAAAAGAAGAAAAACAGCCTGTTGTGCCAGTGATTGTTTCAAGCGGAGTTTCAACACTTTCTGACATTGAAAAAGCATTTTCTATTTTAGGAAAAGAAAACGTTTCGCTTTTGCATTGTATTACAAGTTATCCAGCCCCAGAAGATGAATATAATCTTAAACTTATAGAAAACTTAAAAAATATTTTTGGCGTAGAATGCGGAGTTAGCGACCATTCTCTTGACGCAATTTTAGTTCCAAGTCTTTCCATTCTTTGCGGTGGAACAATTATTGAAAAACACATTACATTAAGCCGAAAAACAAGCGGACTTGATGACCCTGTTGCCTTAGAAGGCGAACAATTTGCTTTAATGGTTCACGTAGTTCACCAAACAGAACAAGTTTTAAAACGTTATGGAAAGCAGAAAGGTTTTGAAATTGCCATTGAACAATTAAAAGAATCCTACAGTAAAGAAAAGATTTTTAATGCACTTGGAAACGGTGTAAAAACTTTAGCAGAATCAGAAAAAGCAAATTACGGAAGAACAAACCGCTCTTTGCATTTTATGCGTTCAATGAAAAAAGGCGAAAAAATTACCTTAAAAGACATTGGCGTTTTGCGTACTGAAAAAATACTTTCTCCAGGAATCAGCCCAGAATTCTTAAAAAATGTAGAAGGGGCAATTCTTACTCGTGATGTAAAAAGCGGAAGTGGCGTTCAGTTTGAAGATTTAATTTCTTACAGAACGTAAAATTGCAGCAATTCCTTTAAGAGTAAGGTCTTTATCTATAAAATCAATGCATTTTGTAATTGGTTCAAGAACGCTGTTTAATCCGCCAGTTGCAATAACTTTTATATCTTCTTTTTTGGTAAGAGTTTCTTTAGAAAGGTCGCTTTTCATATTTTTAATCATAGATTCAATCATTCCGCGGTAACCTAAAAGTATTCCAGATTGAATTGACCAGATTGTATTTTTACCAAGACTAGATTCCGGAACTTCTATTGGAACGCACGGAAGTTGTGCCGTATTCTGAAAAAGCGAATTAATGGCAGTTGCAATTCCCGGAGCAATTGCAACGCCGGCAATATTTGCATTTTTATCAATTGCCGTAAAAGAAAGGGCAGTTCCAAAATCAAGAATAATCGCAGGCGTTTTGTAATTTTCCCAAGCACCAACAGCATCGCTTAAAAGGTCAGTTCCGATTTCATATTTTGCAGATTCAGGAACAGAAACAGGCAGGCAGGAAAAAACTTCAGGCGTTATTATAAGAGGCTTTTTACCGCAAAGATGCTGGCTTACAATCGTAAACGCACCAATTAAAGACGGAACTACAGAACTTATTACCGCATCTTCTATTTTTGAAAAATCAAGATTTGCATCCATAAAAAGCGGTCTAAGAACAGAAAAATATTCATCGCCAGTTCTTTTTGGGTCGGAAGAAAGCCGCCATTGATATAAAATAGAGTTATTTTCCATAACCGCAACTTTAATATTTGTATTTCCAATGTCGATTACAAGAATCATACGCTTTCTACCTTTCATAAAATATATTTTGTGATATTATACAAAGTATGAGCGATTTAATTCAACCAAGAGTTTTAAAAGGATTCAGAGATTTTTTGCCACAGGCAGAAATAGGAAGAACTGACCTTACAGAAAAAATTACAAAAGTGTACCGGTCTTTTGGCTTTGTACCGATTGATACTCCGGTTTTGGAATATACAGAAATTCTTCTGCGAAAAAGTAACGGCGAAACAGAAAAACAGGTTTTTCGTTTTCGGGATAATGGAGGACGCGACGTTGCCCTTCGTTTTGACCTTACTGTTCCATTTGCACGTTTTACTGCAGAACATAAAAGTGAACTTTATTTTCCATTTAAACGCTATCACATTGCAAAGGTATGGCGCGGAGAAAAACCTCAGGCAGGCCGTTACCGCGAATTTGTTCAGTGCGATGTTGATACAGTAGGTTCGGACAGTGCTGCATCTGATTTTGAAATCTTAAATGTAATGAAAGCCGCATTAAACGAAATTGGAGTTAGCGATATAACAATTCACGTAAATCATCGTGGGATATTTAATCGTTTTCTTTTAAATCTTGGTTTAAGCGACAAAAGCGAAGATATTCTTCGTTCTGTGGATAAACTTGCAAAAGTAGGAAAAGACGAAGTTTTAAAAGAATTAACAGAGTCATCAGGTTCTGCAGAAAAAGCAGAAAAGATAATGGAATACATTTCTTCAAGCGGTTCATTCCTAGAAATTCTTTCCAAAATAGAAGAACTTGCTGGCGGTGCAGATAAAGACACTCAAAGAATGCGTGATATTTATTATATGATGCAGGCTGCAGGAATAGAGCAAACTTATGTTCTTGACCCAAGTATTACACGCGGTCTTGATTATTACACTGGTTTAGTTTACGAAACATTTTTAAACAAATTGCCTTCAATTGGGTCTGTTTGTTCCGGCGGACGCTATGATAATCTTGCCGGTCTTTATATGAAAGAAAAAGTTCCAGGCGTTGGCGGTTCAATCGGAATCGATCGTCTTATTGCAGGACTTGAGCAGTTAGGACTTTTTAATTCTTACGGAAGTTATCTTGATTGTGAAATCTACTGTCAGGATGAAAAAAACGCAGTCTATTATCAGAAAGTTGCTGGTAAAATGCGAAGTCTTGGAATAAATGTAGAAGTTTTTCCTGAAGCAAAAAAGATGGCTCAGCAGTACGCAGTTACAACTGCAAAAGGCGTAAAGTGGGGGCTTATTCTTGGGGATGAAGAAGTAAAAAACAATACCGTTACGCTAAAAAATCTTTTAACAAGAGAAATTACCAGTGGTATTTCCGTTGAAAATGCTTGCGAAATTATAAAAAAGTAAAAAGGAGTGTAAAAAATGACTCTTACAGAAAATGTAGAAAAAAGCCTTATTGAAAAATCTTTTGAAATGCTTAAGTTTTCGTATGCTCCATATTCGCATTTTTTTGTAGGAGCGGCACTTCTTTCTTCTAGTGGAAAGATTTTTGGCGGTTGCAATGTTGAAAATTCAGCATTTGGCCCAAGTAACTGTGCAGAACGAACCGCAGTTTTTAAAGCCGTAAGCGAAGGCGAAAAAGATTTTTGTGCAATCTGCATAGTTGGCGGTTATAACGGAAAAGTAGAAGATTTCTGTTCCCCTTGCGGAGTTTGCCGTCAGGTTTTAAGGGAATTCTGTAAGCCTGATTTTAAAATAATCTTTGCAAAATCTGTAAAAGAATACAAAATCTTTACGCTTGGCGAACTTTTACCGCAGAGTTTTTCCTTGTAATAAGGCAATTAAGCGGTATAGACGCAGAATAAAATAATTTGACAAATGGGTATTGTATAAATATAATTTAATTCAACTAAATTTGCATTTATTCCGATAAAGAACGAGAGACATTCCCATTAAATCGGAATGTAATATGTATAAAGGAGTTTTACATGAAAAAGGGCTTAAAGGTCTTTGTAAATCTTGCACTGCTTTTTGTGCTTTGCATTCCGGTGTTCAGCCAGCCAAACTCAAAAAGTGTAGAAACATTCCCTATTGATAATTTTGATACGGAAAAAGAATGGACATGGACAGTTAATGCAAGTCGTTTTGTTGCAGAAGGCTATCCTAAGTTCGGAACTTTTAACGGTATTCCTAATTCGTTAAAACCATTTCAGCCAAAAGATGTTGAACCAAAAGTATTTGGTATTAATGCCGCTTTTAATAGAAAAGGTGATAACTGGCTTGAAGTTCTTCCTATGAAAGATGGAAAAACTTATGAAATCCCATTTATAGGCGATGTAGATCATCTTGATTTCTGGGTATGGGGTGCAAACTACCTTTATTATCTTGAAGTAATGATTCGTGATGCAGATGGTAGAGTTCACGTTTTACCAGTTTGCAACACACGTTTTAACGGTTGGAAAAATGTTATCGTAAAGATTCCTGGTTGGATAAACCAGCATTCTCGCCTTCGTTCAGGTCCTAGAAACCTTTCTTTGCTTGGTTTTAGAATTCGTTCGGATTCAGCAGAATACGTTGATGATTTTACAATTTATTTTGATAACATTAAGTATATGTCTAATTCTTTGTCAGTTATTTATGACGGATATGAACTTAAAGATCAGGATTTTAGCGAAGCTCAGACAGGTTCAAATGCTGCTAAAGTAAATGAAAACTCTTCAACTTCTTCTTCGGAGGCTAAGTAATAATGAAAAAGGTACTTTTATCAATTATAGTTGCTGCATTTTCTTTTGCAGTGTTTGCTCAGAATAGTCTTGTTGAAGAACCTAATCCAGAAACTGTAGGTAATGATTCTGCTATGCAGGCTTTGCGTGAACAGTCACTTGATCGTTTTGAACGTGATGGTTCATGGTTCGTTCATATGTCACCAGATTTCGGTGTTATTTCTGCAAGAAACTTTCAGGGGTCTCCTGCTATGAAAGAACCGTTAAAAGGTGAAGAAGACGTTGAAGATTCACAGGTTCTTGGCGTTAAGGTTGAATTCTTCCGCCGTGGTGTAAATTCTTTCTATATTAATTCACAAAGACCAATCGCAATCGAAGGTATTACAAAGACAGTTTCTGTTTGGGTTTGCGGACGCAATCAGGGACACGATTTGTATCTTTTAGTAGAAGATTATTTTGGTCGTGATTATGAACTTTATATGGGTTCGCTCGGTTTTTCTGGTTGGAAAAAACTTACTTGCGTAATTCCACCTAGCCCGGATAGTGAACATGGTATTGTTCAAAAGAGTGCATACTACGGAAACAGACCAGGTCTTAAGATTATTGGTTTCCGTGTAGACTGCAATCCATTACTTGCCCGCGGAACATATTATATGTATCTTGATGATCTTCGCTGTGTAACAGATCTTTATGATTTTGAAAATCAGGATGCAGACGATATGTCTGATGCATGGTAATTTTTAGGTAGTTATTACTTAAGAACTTACAAAAGCACTGTAGAAATTGAATTAGTTTTCAATTTTGCAGTGCTTTTTTATTTTAAAAATACAATTTGTTTTTCTTAAAAAGTTAACTCTTGCTAACCTTTTATTGTGATAAAAAATACTTAGTGATAATATTTTTAAGAGATTTAAGGAAACTATTGCCGTTTTTACGGCATTTTGGGGGATTAAATGATCTACACTGCAGAAGTAGAACACATGTGTCCTTTAGCAAAGGGTGCATATCATGGACCGGCTCCTATTCCAGAAGAAGGAAAATGGGTTCAGGTAAAAGACATTAAAGACGTTTCAGGTTTTACACACGGTATTGGTTGGTGTGCTCCACAGCAGGGTGCCTGCAAACTTTCTTTGAACATAAAAGATGGTATTATCGAAGAAGCATTGGTTGAAACAATCGGTTGTTCTGGTATGACACACTCTGCTGCTATGGCAAGTGAAATCTTAATCGGAAAAACTTTGCTTGAAGCATTAAACACAGACCTTGTTTGCGACGCTATCAACACTGCAATGCGCGAACTCTTTATGCAGATTGTATACGGTCGTTCTCAGTCTGCTTACTCTAAAGATGGTCTTAAAGTTGGTGCTTCTCTTGAAGATTTAGGAAAGAACCTTAGAAGCCAGGTTGGAACTATGTTTGCAACACGCAAAACAGGTCCTCGCTATCTTGAAATGACTGAAGGTTATGTTGAAACAATCGCAGTTGATAAAGATAACCAGATTATCGGATACAACTGTATCAACTTTGGTAAATTGATGGACGCTCTTAAAGCTGGTAAACCTGCTAATGAAGCAATTGAAGGTGCACGCACACACTATGGTCGTGTAACAGAAGATCAGGGTATGGTTCGCCTTATCG
>CAYZXM010000037.1:0-19834 GCA_964482455.1 uncultured Treponema sp.
AGGCAAATGATGAATACATTCGCTTTTTGTTCATCACTGGAATCACACGTATAAGCCACATGAATATTTTTTCGGGACTGAATCAGTTAGAAGACATTTCTTTAGAAGAAAAATATTCTTCAATCTGTGGAATTTCAGAAACTGAACTTACTCAGTATTTTATGCCGGAAATTGAAGAACTTGCACAAAAGCAGGAGATGACGTTAGAAGAAACAAAAGCAGAACTTGCAAAAATGTACGATGGCTATCATTTTGCTCCAAACAGTGAAGGTGTTTACAATCCATTTTGTCTTTTGCGATGCTTAAAAAACTCTGACTTTGGCTCTTACTGGTTTGAAAGTGGAACTCCTTCATTTTTGGTTAAGACTTTGCAAAATCAGCCATTTCAGCTTTTCTCGATTATGGATGGCAGAAAGGCAACTGAAACCCAGTTCAAAGACTACGACCCAGACAGCAAAAATATGCTCCCGGTAATTTATCAGAGTGGTTACCTTACAATCAAAGATTTTGAAAAACGCGGTCGCATTTACACTTTAGGCTTTCCAAACAAAGAAGTTGAGGATGGATTTTTAAATGCGATTCTGCCAAAATTCATAAGCGTTCCCGATGACGACTTAGGTCTTTCTGTTGATTACCTCAGAAAAGCCTTTGCCGCCAACGAACTTGAATACGCAATGCGGATTGTAAAAGCGTGCTTTTCGGATATTCCAACGATTGTACAGAAAAATATGTGCGAAAACTTTTACGAAGCAATCACGCATGTTTTGTTCCGTATGACAGGTTTTGACGTTATAAGCGAAATGCAGTCAATTTTTGGGCGTAGCGACATAATCGTTACAACTCAAACTGATGTTTACATTTTTGAACTTAAAACTGTTCCACCAACCGATTTTGAAAAAGGCGTTAAAGAAGCCTTAGAGCAGATTGAAAAGAAAGGTTACGCAGAACGCTATTCAGTCAGTGGAAAGACTACCCACAAAATCGCTTTAGTTTTTGCAGATGATGCAAGTGGCGTGCTGGGTTGGAAAGAAAACACAATATAGGTAGACATTGCAGTGAAAATAAAGAAAAGAACATCTTTGAAAACGCGAAAAAAAAGTGAAAAATTAAGCAAAAAACGTTTACAGCATCTTTCCAAGTTGCTATAGCTGTTGTGCTCAAACTTCGATTTTTCTAATTACTTTTTTCGTGTTAAAAAACTAATTGAAAAATACTAGTTTTAGGTGGAAAATCAAAATATGAAAAGATTTAAAAAATCGTTATTTGTAGTTACGGCATTTTTTGCCTCTTTTTTGCTTTTTTCGCAAAACTCAGAAAACTCATTTATTTCTGCACAACCTGATAGTTTTTTATCTGAATTTGTCAGCCGTTCATGGACTGCTTCCGATGGAATACCTGGAAACACGGTTACAGATATAATTCAATCTTCAAAAGGGTATATTTACCTTGGCACTTACGATGGACTTGTTCGTTTTGACGGCGTGGAATTTGTTACATTTAACCGACGGACTGAAAAAAAGTTTTCGTTTGTTTCTGCTCGTACGATTTTTGAAGATTCTAACGGCAACATTTGGGTTGGTTCTAACGATGAAGGTGTGTGCAAAATCTTTACTTCGGGGCAGGTGCAAAGTTTTTCAACTGAAAACGGACTTCCTAATAATTCTGTCCGTTCAATTTGTGAAGATAAAGAAGAAAATGTATGGATTGGAACAACAGAAGGAATTGCAATCATTAATAGAGCGGGCACTGTTGAAAAGTTTACAGGCCTTGAAAAATATGGGCAGAATAATATTTTAGTTTCTAAGATTTTTTGTGATACTGCTGGCAGAATATGGATTTTATCTCAAAAAGAAAACGAAATTTATGTTTGTACAAATAAAATTGCAGAACGATTTGACTCCTTAAAAAGTTTTAAAAATCCTTTAATAAGTTTTGTTACTCAAGGTAAAAACGGAGAATTTTGGTTTGGTGTAGAACCGCATTATGCTGTAAAAGTTTCAGGTGGCGAGGAAACTGTTTATGATGTTGGAAACGGAAGTCAGCCTGGTTCAACTGTACGTTGCATTTTTCAGGATAAAAGTGGCAATATGTGGTTTTCGCGTGATACTGGGGTTAGCATTTTGCATTCTGGCGTGTGGTCTTATATGGATTTAAATACCGGTCTTAGCGATGATAACATTACAAAAATAATTCAAGACCGCGAAGGAAATATTTGGTTTTCTACAGATCGCAGCGGAATAGAAATGTTTACGCCAAGTAAGTTTAAAACAACATTGATGAACACAACGGTTAATGCAATTTGCGAAGATGCTTCTCGCTCTTTGGTGTGGCTTGCCGCAGATAATGGTTTATATTGCTTAAAAAATAAAAAGTTTACAGAAAACGCTCTTACTCAAAAATGTAAAAATATAAGAATTCGTGATGTTTATGTTTCTGATAAAGGCGAAGTTTTTGTTTCTTGTTATGAAAAACCGACTTTTATCGTTATGGAATCTAACGGAAATATTTTAAGTTATGATAAGTCTACAGGTCTTGCAGGAAACAAAGCACGAGTCGCAATCAAGGCAAAAAACGGTGATATTTATGTTGGTACTACAAGCGGCCTTTCTATAATTAAGCCCAACGGTAAAATATCTTCTATTAAAAAGGAAGATGGAATTAATAACGAGTTTATCATGTGTATTTATCAGGATAAGAATGATGAACTTTGGTGCGGAACTGACGGTGGCGGTATTTTTACCCTTAAAGATGGAAAAATAGAAAAGCGTTTTACCACAGAAGACGGACTTTGCGGAAATGTTATTTTTAAAATTACGCAGTTAGGCGATAATGATTATTGGATTACAACAGGAAAAGGTATTTCCCGCTTAAGTTTTGAGCCTTCGAATGAGTCTTCTAATGATTCACAAAAAGAAACCTGCCGTTTTGTAAACTACAGCAGCATTGACGGATTGGGTGCAGACGGAATATTTCAGACAATCGTTGATTATTCAGGAAAAGTTTGGATGACAAGTAATCGCGGAATTTTTAGTGCAACAATGAAAGAGCTTGATGCAATTAAAAATGGCGAAAATATAAAGGTTAATGCAAAGTTTTATGGTCGAAACGATGGGCTTATTTCTGACGGCGTAACATCAACATCAAAATCTATGAAAGATTCAAATGGAAGTATTTGGTTTACTTTAGTTGATGGTTTTTCTATTTATGACCCATTAAATACTACATCAAATAAAACTGCTCCGTTAGTTAGCATTGAGCAGATTACAATTGATAATGAAAATCTTGACTGGCACGGCGAAAAAATTATTCTAAAGCCAGAAGTAAAGCGAATTGAAATTAAATATACAGGTTTAAGTTTTATTTCATCGCAGCAAACTCAGTTCCGTTCAAAACTTAAAGGGTTTGATGATGATTTTTCACTTTGGTCTACAAAACGAAATGTGTCTTACACAAACTTAGGACCTGGTAAATATGATTTTTATATAATGGCTGCAAACAGCGATGGCGTTCAAAGCGAAAAAATTGAACATATTTTTATAGAAAAAAAGCCTTATTTTTGGGAAGTTATTTGGTTTTGGGTTGCTTTAGCATTTGTGCTTGTTGGAATAATTTTCTTTTTTATTCGTCTTCGTTTTTTAAGAATGAAAAGATACCAGATTCAACTGGAAAAAACGGTAAAAGAGCGAACTCACGAACTTGAACTTGAAGAAGCAAAGAGTGAAGGGCTTTTGCTTAATATTTTACCAAAAGATATTGCAAATGAATTAAAGGAAAATCCGAATAAAACAATTGCTAAAACGTGCAATAATGCAACTGTTATGTTTGCAGATATTGTTGGTTTTACAAAAATGTCTGATTCAATGGATTCTACTGAAGTTGTAAAATTGCTAAATGATATTTTTACGCGTTTTGACAATCGTGCCTTAAAAGAAGGGGTAGAAAAAATTAAAACGATTGGGGACTCCTACATGGCGGTAACTGGTCTTTTTAATTCTTCTGATAGTTCAGATGAAAATAAAGATGCCTTACTTAAAATGATGAACTTTGCCTGTGGCTTGTTACAGGATTTGCACGATTTTAATAGTACGTCCAAAGTAAAAATTAATATGCGAATCGGTATAAATTCCGGAAAGATTGTTGCCGGCGTAATTGGAAAGTCAAAGTTTATTTATGATATTTGGGGCGATACCGTAAATGTTGCAAGTAGAATGGAATCTAACGGTCAAAGTGGAAAAATCTGTGTAACGGAAAATGTATATAATCTTCTTAAAAATGATTTTACTTTTTCAGAGCCGATCGAAATTAATGTAAAGGGAAAAGGTGTGATGAAAGCGTATTTTACAGAATAAGGTTACATAAATACTTCGCTCTTTTATAAAACTTAAAATAATTGTATTATACAAAAAACTTTAAAGAGGAATTTATGAAAAAAATTGCGTTAATTATTGCTGCAGCAGCCGTTGTTACTTGCTTTGCTGGTTGCAAAAAAACTTCAAAAGTTGATAACTCGCTTGAAGAACTTAAAAATCGTGGCGTTTTTGTACTTGGTTTAGACGATTCATTCCCACCAATGGGCTTTAGAAATGATGATAATGAAATTGTAGGATTTGACATTGATCTTGCAAAAGAAGTTGCTTCTCGTCTTGGTGTTACTTTTAAGGCTCAGCCAATCGACTGGGATGCAAAAGAAATGGAACTTTCTACAGGAAAAGTTGACTGTATTTGGAATGGTCTTACTGTTACTGCAGAACGAGAAAATGCTCTTGCTCTTACAAAACCTTATTTGAATAACGATCAGGTTCTTGTTGTAAAAAAAGATTCAGGTCTTGCAAAACTTTCTGATTTTGCCGGAAAAACTGTTGGCGTTCAAAGTGGTTCTTCTGCTCAGGATGCAATTAAAGCAAATGAAGAGTTTGCAAAATCATTAAAAGAAATCGTTCTTTTTAAAGAAAATATTACTGCATTAAATGACTTGGTTATCGGCGGTCTTGACGGTGTAGTTATGGATAGCGTAGTTGCTTCTTATGATATTGCTCAGAGCAAAAAGCCTTTGGTTTTAGTTCCGGAAGTTCTTTCAAAAGAAGGTTATGCAATCGCTTTTAGAAAAAATGATATTAAACTTAGAGATGCTGTTCAGTCTACTCTTGAAGCAATGAAAGAAGATGGAACTGTTGAACAGATTTCAACTAAGTGGTTTGGCAGTGATATTACTGTAATCGGAAAATAATTTTGGGTTCAGTTTACAAAAAAACACTTCTTGCAATGCTCCGAGGGTGTGGAACATCGCTTGAAGTGTTTGTTTTAACATTAGTTTTTGCCGTTCCTCTTGCAGTTATTGTTTGTATGGGAAGAATGTCTAAAAATAAGATTCTTTCTGGTACTACAAATGTTTTTCTGCTTGTAATTCGTGGAACGCCGCTTATGCTTCAGCTTTTAATTGTCTATTTTGCACCTGGCCTTTTTATAAAGTTATTGAATGACAATTTTGATCTTGGCTTAAAGTTTATTTGGCCTAGATTTATTGCGGCAATTATTGCTCTTACCATAAATTACGCTGCATATTTTGCAGAAATCTATCGTGGTGGCGTTGAATCTATTCCAAAGGGTCAGTACGAAGCAGCCAAAGTTTTGGGTTATACAAAACATCAAACATTTTTTAGAATCATTTTGTTTCAGGTTATAAAAAGAATTACGCCTGCAATGGGAAATGAGGTTATTACGCTTGTAAAAGATACTGCCCTGGTTTCTGTAATTGGTGTATCTGAACTTTTGATGGTTGCAAAAGAAAGGCAGAGTTCTTTGTTCAGTTTTATGCCACTTTTTATTGCCGGTGTGTTTTATTTTTTAATGAATTGGTGCGTTTCTTATGCCTTTACTAAACTTGAAAAGAAACTTTCATATTATCATTAAGGTTGTAGGATTTTTTTATGGCAGACGATAAAAATCAAATTATCAAAGTAGAAAGATTAAAGAAATCTTATGGCAAATTAACTGTTTTAAAAGAAATTTCTTTTTCGGTAGAGAAGGGCGAAGTTCTTTCTATAATTGGACCGAGTGGTTCTGGAAAATCTACTGTTTTAAGATGTATAAGCCAGTTGGAAAATGTTGACTCTGGTACAATTGAAATCTGCGGAAAGGCTCTTGTAAAAGATGGAGTATATGCACCTAAAGATGTGCGGAATTCAATCATTTTAAAAAGCGGACTTGTTTTTCAGAACTTTAATTTGTTTCCTCATTTTTCAGTTTTGCAAAATATAATGGATCCGCAGATTTGTGTTCTAAAAAAAACAAAAGAAGAAGCAAAAAAAGTTGCTCTTTATCTGTTAAATTTAATGGGGCTTACTAATAAACAGAACGCTTATCCGTGTGAACTTTCTGGCGGTCAGCAGCAGCGAGTTTCAATTGCACGTGCTCTTGCATTAAAACCGAAAGTTCTGCTTTTTGATGAGCCTACCAGTGCTTTGGACCCTGAACTTACAGGCGAAATACTTAAGGTTATAAAAGATCTTGCAAAACAAAAAATGACAATGGTTGTTGTAACGCACGAAATGGCGTTTGCCCGTGATATAAGCGACTATGTTATTTTTATGGATCATGGCGTTATTGTAGAAGAAGGCGAACCTTTAAAAGTTATGGGAAATCCTGAACAGGAACGTACAAAAAACTTCCTTAGCCGTTTTGAAGGTTCTTCCGTACATTGACCAAAAATATGTAATTTAATAAAATAAATACTCACACTTAAAAATGGTGTTATTATGCAATGTTAAAATTCAGAACCTATTAAAGTAGTGTTCTGTGGAGGTTATAAAGTGGTCAAAATCAGACTTAAGAGATTCGGTACTCAGAAGAGACCTTACTACCGTGTTGTAGTTCAGGATTCTCAAAAGCCACGTGATGGTGTTTGTATTGAAGAAATTGGTACGTTCATGCCTGTAGAAGCAGAAGAACGCCAGATTTCTATCGACCTTGATCGTGCAAAATACTGGATTAGTGTTGGTGCTCAGCCTACTGATACTGTAAAGAGATTGATGAACGTTCAGGCAAAAAAATCGTCTAAGTAAGTGTAGGAAACGGAAATGGAAAAAGACCTGATAGAATATATTGCAAAATCATTGGTCGATGATCCATCTGCGGTTTCAGTAAGCGAAACTGAAGGCGAAAGAGGAATGGTTCTTCAACTTAAAGTTGCAGAAGGTGATGTTGGCAAAGTTATCGGAAAATACGGTCGTATTGCTAAGGCTATGCGAACGGTTCTTAGTGCTTCATCTGTAAAAAATGGAAAGCGCTATAGTTTGGATATTTTGGATTAGTTTTGCTAATGGAAAGTAAAGAGCAGCTTGTTGTTGGTTTTGTTCGCTCTCCTCATGGGGTTGCGGGTGAATTTAAAGTTGAGAGTGCTTCCGGCGATTATGAACATCTTGAACTTTTAAAGGAAGTTACTTTAAGGCATGGCTCGGCTGAAAAGAAATTTAATGTTGAATTTTCTAAGGCTGGTTGTTCTACCTTGTATATGAAGGTTGCGGGAATCGATTCTCCTGAAGATGTGCGAAAGTACAGTGGTTGGGAAATTGCTGTTGACCGCAAATACGCTCATCCTTTACAAAAAAATGAGTGGTATATTGATGATTTAATTGGCTGTTCTCTTGTGTGGAATGGCGAAGAAGCGGCAGCTGGGACTGCACCAACAGAAGTTGTTGGAACAATCACAGACGTATTGGAAGGCGGAGCTGGTTACTTGTTAGAAGTTTCTCTCTCCGAGAGTTGCAGTGTTCTTTCTGATGAACTGAAATATACAAGTTCGGGTAAAGTTCGTAAGGTTTTAGTACCGTTGAACTTTAAGCATATTTGTAATGTTGATGTAAAAAAGAAAACAATCTGCCTGATGCACCTCTGGATTCTGGAGTAATTCCATGAAATTTACTGTGCTGACCTTATTTCCTGAAATTCCGCGTGCTTTTTTTGAAAACTCAATCATGGCAAAAGCGGTTGAAAAGGGAATTATTGCCTACGACCTTGTGAACATCAGGGATTTTGCCCTAGATAAGCACAAGAAGTGTGATGACGCTCCTTATGGCGGTGGGGCTGGTCAACTTATGATGACTGAACCATTAAGCCGGGCTTTAGATAGTGTAAAAGCTTCTAGAAAACGCGTAATTTATGTTACGCCGGCAGGAACTCCTTTTACGCAGAAAAAAGCTGTTGAATTAAGCCTTGAAGATGAACTGGTTTTTATTTGTGGAAGATACGAAGGGGTTGATCAACGGATTATTGATTATTATGTAGATGACGAGATTTCAATCGGCGACTATGTAATGAGCAGCGGTGAATTAGCGGCGACTGTTATAGTTGATGCTGTTTATCGGTTGATTGATGGAGTAATCTCTAGTGAATCCCTTATGGAAGAAAGTCATAGTGACGGTCTTCTTGAATATCCGCAGTATACAAGACCGGAAGAATTTAAAGGAATGAAAGTACCAGAAGTTTTGCTTTCGGGAAATCATGAAAATATTCGTAAATGGCGGTTAAAGAAACGTATTGAAAAAACTTTGCGGGTTCGTCCAGATATGATTTGGCAGGCACGTAAAAATAATCAGCTTTCTTTAGAAGCCGAATTGATGATTGAGGAAATTACAGAGCAGACAGCCATTAAAAACTGTAAGAAAAAACAGAAGATGGCACGCAAGCAATTGCGGGAATCTGCCAGTCCAGGAGACTTATAATGGATCTTATTAAAGCAGTAGAAGAAAAACAGAAACGTGCTTTTACAACTCAGTTCAAAGTTGGTGATACTGTAAAAGTATTCTTTAAAATTATTGAAGGTAAAACTGAACGTATTCAGGTTTATGAAGGTATTGTTCTTTGTATAAAGAATTCAGGAATCAGAAAGACATTTACAGTTCGTAAGGAATCTTATGGTATTGGTGTTGAACGTGTATTCCCAGTAAACAGCCCTAGAATTGTAAAAGTTGAAATCGTTCGTGCTGGTAAAGTTCGTCGTTCTAAGCTTTATTACCTTCGCGATAAAGTTGGTAAAGGTAAGAAAGTTAAGGAAATGCTTGGTGGAGAAGTTTCTTCATTCATCGCACAGCAGAACAAAGCCGCTGAAGCTGCAGCACACACTCAGGAAGAAGCTCTTAAGGCTGAACACAATGCTGAACATGCCGCAGAAGTTGCTGCTCAGAAAAAATAATTTTTAATGCATGAATAATAATATTTCAGTGCATTTATCTGCCCTCTCTGGTTTGAATACTAAAAAATCAATAGGAGAGGGCAGTTCTGTTTATGTTCGGATTTTAAAAGACAATGGCAATGGTTCATATATTGCTTCTTTTTCTGGTGGAAGGTTTCTTTTAAAATCGGATGTTCCTCTTTTAGAAAATTCTGGTTTTAGGGCAAGAATAAAGATCGATGGCGAAAAGGTTTTATTACAAAGAATTGCAGAAAAAGCAGAATTAAAAAATAATGTTCAAAAAATAACCTCTGAAAATAAAAATATATTTTTTGAACGGTTATCGCTTCCTTCTGATAGGCTTTCTTTTATCCTTTTTCAACAATCGCGTCTTTTGGGTGGTAAGTTTGATGTAAAGACCTTTGACAAAGCAAGACACATTGCAGAAAAATTAAAGAAAAATAAAAATGCTGCTGGTAATGCGGCTTATATTATGGAAAAGAAAGGAATTTCATCTGATGAAAAAAAAGTTCTTTCTATTTTAGATGAAAATGATGATTTTGAAGATTTAGATGATTTTTCCGATTCACAAAAAAATACAGATTTTCTATTTTTACAAGATAGTTCCTATGACAAAAAAGATTGCAAAGCAATAGAAAATCTTTTTCAATCATTTTTTTTAGATATTTTTACTAATCCCGAAAGTTTTGGCTTAAAACCGTCTGCATTAACTTTGTTTAATCATTTGGGTTTTTGTTTTAATAAAGAAAATGCAACAGAAAATTCCTTTTTAACTGATGGAAGTTGGATAAAAATTCCTTTTGATTTTATTCTTGAAAATAAAAATGGAAAGGGTTCTTTTTGTGCTTTTATAAAAAATGATTCGTGTACGCTAAAAAAAGCGACAATTACTTTTTCTTTTGAAGAAGAAATGTATGCATTTTCGCTTGATTTTTGCAAAGAAAAATTATCTTCGATAAATTGTGCCTGTACAAATCTTAAAAAAACTGAATTACTTTTAAGAAAATTAAAAAATCGGTTTAATGATGTGTCTGTTTCTTTTTCTGAATTAAAAAAAGAAGATTTTTCTGAGTTTTCAGCGGAAAATGTACAAATTAATATGGTTGATTTTAGCATATGAAAAAAAATGAAACAGTTGCGATAGCGTTAAAATATCCAAAAACAGCAGATGTTCCGTTCATCAGTGCAAAAGCGAAAGGAAAACTTGCAGAACAGCTTTTACAAATTGCCGAAAAAGAAAAAATCCCTATTGTAAAAGATGTTACAGCATCGAATGTGCTTTCTGTTCAGGATGTTGGCTCTGCAATACCAGAAAATATGTGGGAGGTTGTTGCAAAAATTTTTGCTTGTGTTGTCGAATGTAATGAAAAGTTGTAAAATCAGCATATGGAAATGAAAAGACTTGATACTAATTCAATTCATGTTGGCATTTGTTTTTCTGAGCCAGTTTTTTTTGATGATGGAAAGAATATGTTTCTTGCCGCTGGTAGAAAAGCTAAACCGTATCAGGTTGCAGCCCTTACTAGATGGAAGATTCCTTATCTTTTAACAAACGGCGTTGAAATCGATCCTTCTGAATATAAACCTCCTGTAGAAAAGACTCTTGAAAAAGATATTTCTCTTAATGAAGATTCATTTGATAATGTAGAAGAGTTAGAAGACCTTTGATTTTAAAAGATACTAGAAAAGATACTGGAAATTACGGCGAAAATGTAGCCGCCGAGTTCCTTTTAAAAAATGGATATGAAATCTGCACTCGAAATTTTAGGACAAATCAGGGTGAAATTGATATAATTGCATTAAAGGGTGAATGCATTGTTTTTGTGGAAGTAAAAACGCTGCCAAATGGCAATGCAGAACTTTTATCGCATGTTCTGAATGAACGCAAACAAAAAAGAATTGTGAAAACTGCTAAACGTTTTCTTTCAATTCATCGACAATATAGCAACAGCTATATCAGATTTGATGTGATTGTAGTTGATATGCCGAGTTTACCAAAAGTGTATCACATTGAGAATGCGTTTACGGAGATTTTATGATTTCTAATATGAGTTCAAGGGGTGCTTCTTTTGCCGTTGAAGAAAAGGATAGTTTAAAATCCAGGCGGCTTATGGAGTTGCGAGTTAAAATACATGATGAAAATTATGTAAATAATGCTATTCAGCGTATTGCTCAGGTAATCAGTCGCAGACTGGTTGAAACTCCTGATGAATTTATTTTCCGGAGATAAAAGTTTTTTCCGGAAAGGAGAAAACTAATGGATAGAAATAGACATTCAAAATCTAAACATAAAAGTCATAATTGGAATGACCAAAGACGAAATTACGGAGAGAATAATTCTTCTTCTAGAAATTTTTATTCATATTCTGATAGTAAAAGTTCGTTTCATAATTATTCAAATAACAGCCAAAAGAAAGTTCATTATGTAACTTATGAAACGTCTGAAAGTCAGGCTCAAAAAGAAAAAGCAATAAAAGATTTTAAAGAACGCGAAGTTTTATGTTCTAAGTGCGGAAAGCCGATCACAGATATGGCAAGCAGTATGGCTTCTAAAAATGGTTCAGCTCCTATGCACTTTGAATGTGCAATGGAACAGGTTTCTTGTAATGAAAAACTTGAACAGAATGAAAAAATTGCTTATATCGGGCAAGGGCGTTTCGCAGTTCTTTCTTATGAAAATATTCGTGATCAGCGTCATTTTAAAATCAAAAAAATAATCGAATGGGAAAGCCGAGATGCTAAACCTGAATGGAGATCTGAAATAAGTAATTTATTCAGTCAGGTTGAATAAAGTTTTTATGTTTTTATCTACTGAATCGCAAAGTTCATCTGTGCTGATATTTCGTGCTTTTGCGATAAAATTATAAGTGTGTTCAACAAATGGCGGTGTGTTAGTTTTACCACGGAGCGGAACTGGTGCAAGATAAGGTGAATCGGTTTCGCATAAAAGTTTTTCTTTTGGAATAAACTTAAGAAGATTTTGCATTTCTTCCATCTTGCTTTTTTTTGTGTATGTAACACTGCCAGAAAAACTTATATACCAGCCGAGTTTTAGAAATTCTTCTGCTTCCGAAAGTCCGTATGAATAGCAATGAATAATTCCATTGTTGTATCCAACGTTTTTTATGCAATCCAGCGTGTCTAAAAACGCATCCCGCGAATGAATTATGACTGGTAACTGCATTTCTTTTGCAAGTTCTAATTGCATTTGAAAAAGTTCCCTTTCTGCATTGTAAAGTTCTGCGTTAAAATCATTTTCATTTCTTTCGTCTGCTCCGTTTGGATTCCAATGATGGTCTAATCCGCATTCGCCTATTGCAACGATTTTTTTGTGTATAATGTTCTTTGTATTAAAATCTTTAAGGTTTTGAATTTGTTCTTTTAGTGTTTTTATGCCTTGTTTTCGATTTTTAATTTCTTGAACGGAAGGCCAAATTCCACTTGAAAAATAAACAAGGTGTTTTGCTTTTTCTTTAATTTCGCTGTCGGTTATTTTTTCAATATTTGAATCTACGCATAAAACTCTATTTAAAAGGTCGTTACATTCTGTTCCAATGTCTAAACCGAAAAAGCAGTTATTTTTTACCATTTGAGTAAGAATCTCTTTTCCTGCATTTTCGTTTTCGTTTAAAAGGGAAGTTACTGTATGTTCAAAGTGAAAGTGTGTGTCAGAATACATATGGTGATTTTAGCAAAAATATTAGTCTAGGAAAATAAGTTCTTCAAAGTAAATGTCTTGAACTTTGTTTAATACAAAAGTCTTATTTAATCTTTCTAAAAGTTCATTTTTTATTTTTGCTTCGCCTTTCTTTTTAAAAGATTCAGCAGTTTCGTTAGAAAAATATTGGGTAAAAATTGTTTTTATTGCCATGTTTTTTCTTGAAAGTTCTTCAAAAAAATCCTGGTCATCTTTTGTGTAAGAAAGAATTGGCTTTATTACGACAGTTGTTCCATTCGCTTTGTTTTTTTGGGGTAATGTAACGGCTCTAAGTTGACCGATTTCTTTGTAAGAAGAAAATTTTTCTTTTGCTGGAGTTTGTGGTAGTGCTTTTACAATTGGAAAATGTGGCGTTCTAACTTTTACAATAATAGTTGTGCCTAGTATTATAAAAAAAACAAAAAAAGCAATTGTGGCTAAAACCTTATTAAGAGTAATATTCTCTAAAAAAAAAGTAAAAGATTTTTTTTTCAACTGAAAGCCACCTTTTTATCTTTAGAATGTCGCTTTAAAACCTTCTGTTTTTTTGCTTATGTACATATTTGAATCTGCATGTTGATAAAGTTCTTCAAATGTAAGCTTTTTTTTAGAATTAAAAAATGCACCGCCAAGACTTATATGGATTTTGTACTCCCCAAGAGATGGGATATTTGTTTTTTCAATTGCTTTTACGATTCTTTTAAATAGGTTTTCGGCAAGTTTTTTTGTAGTAATTCCTGAAGTGTAAAGTGCAAATTCATCGCCGCCTAATCGCATAAGTACATCATCCGCACGGCAAACTGAATGAATGCAGTTTGCAACGGTGATTAAAACTTCATCTCCTACACTATGACCAAATGTATCGTTTATATATTTAAAATGATCACAGTCAATAATGCAAAAAAGTCCGTTAGTTTTTGATTTGATAAGTTCAGAAATCTTTTGCTCGCCGCTACGACGGTTTAAAATCTTTGTTAATGAATCTATTTCTGCAAGATAACTAAGATGAAGTTCTTTTGCTTTTTCTTCGTGTATTACTTGAACTGCATAAATTATGTGGTAAAGGTCTCCATTTTCGTCTTCATCTTCTTTTATAAAACGCATTTTGCACCAGCCGTTAATAACTCCTAAAAACTCTTGTGCAATAGTTGCGTGACCTTTCATTCTTTCTTTTAATGTTGAAAAATCTACAAATTCCAAAACTGTTTTTAGACTTTCAGGAGCAGTAAGATGTTTCATTATATGGGCAAGTTGAACTTCAATGCGTTCGCCGTTTTTTAATGTAAGTTCACGGATTTTATCGTTTGATTTTATTTCTGTAAAAAGACCTGTTTTTAAATCGATTCTGTGCATTGAAAGATAAATGCTTGAAAGTGCAGTGTACCCTTTGTAAAGAGCCTCTAAGCGTTCTTTTGTTTGCTTTTGAACAAGTGCATCTATATTTCTAAAACCTGCAATAAGCATTAATTTATCTTCTGTGTTTGGAATGCGGATATAGTGGGCAGAATAATAATGAATTCCATCTTTTCCAGGTACGCGGTAACTAAACTCAAGCTGCTGTTCACCATTAGAAAAAGATTTTATAAGATTTTCTGGGCTTAACTGCTCTAAAAGAGTCGATTGATCTTCAAAATAAACTCTTCCTTTTACATAGGCAGCAAGAGATTCTGTGTAATTAAGATCTTTTGAAGTTTTTGTCAGATTTTCTGTAACATAGCCTTCAAGTTTTAAAACATCGACCTTGTTTTCTTCAGGGTTGATTACGTATACATTAAGATAATTTATAGTTAGAGTGTTGATTATTTCGTTGTAGTTCACCATACGGAAGTACCCCCCCCCAGCATTTTGGAAATAAAGTACCAAAACAGGAGGTATATTGCATTTTATTCCTATGAATATCAAAATTCAAGTAATTTTTTTTATTTGTTTTTTAGAAGAGTTTTAGAGAATTTTTATCTTCTTTAAAAAACTTTCCTTTTTAAATAGAATTGAGTTATGTCGTTTTTTAAGAATTTAAAAAAGATTTTAATTGCAGAACCGATGCTTACAGTTTCTGTTTTAGTTGCAGTTTTATCGCTTTTTTTTACTACTCCAAGTGTGGAATTATTTTCAGAGATTGATTGGAAAACTCTTTGCGTTCTTTTTATGCTTCTTACAGTTTTAGAAGGTTTTAAAAATGAAAATATTTTTCTTCCTCTTTTAAGAAAGTGTGCAGACTTTTCAAAAATAAAAAACTTAACGGCTTTTTTTGTGTACGGCGTTTTTTTTACTTCAATGTTTGTAACCAATGATGTTTCTCTTATAATTTTTGTTCCACTTACAATTTTTTTATTTAAGGCAGGTAAAAAAGAAAAGTATATACTTCCAGTTTTGACTTTTGAAAATATCGCCGCAATTCGTGGTTCTCTTTTAACTCCGTTTGGAAGTCCGCAAAATCTTTTTGTTTTTGCAAAAAGTGGTGTTTCTGCTCTTACTTTTTTTAAGATTATGTTTCCTTTGTGGATTTTTAGTTTTTTTCTTCTATATTTATTCATTCTTTTTCTTTATAGAAAAGATAGAAATGAAGAAATTCAAATTGCTTTTAATGCAGTAAAAGGTGAATGGAAAATTGAAAATAGATTTAAGCGATTTTTGTATATTTTTCTGTTTGTTCTTGTAGTTTTTACGGTTGTAAGTCGTACTAAATTTTGGCCTTTTGTAACAATTTTTGTTTTTATTGCAGTTTTAATCTTCGATTGTAAGATTCTATTAAAAACTGATTATGTTCTTTTGCTTACATTTTTGTGTTTTTTTGTTTTTTCATCTTCAATTTGTAAAAATCCAGCGGTTTCAACATTTTTAAGCCAGTCTGTATTAAATCATGAATATATTTGGAGCATTCTTTTAAGCCAGGTAATTTCAAATGTGCCTGCAAGTATTGTTTTGTGGCCATTTTCTGGCGGAGAACTTTCAAACTTAAAAGCTCTTTTATATGGTCTTGATAGTGCAGGGCTTTGTTCAATAATCGGTAGCCTTGCAAGTGTAATAAACTTGCGTCTTTATTGTAGAGAAATGAACGGAAAAGGAAATGCTTTTAATTTTATAAAAACGTTTACTTGGATAAGTCTTGTGTTTTTTGCAATCGTTGTAATTCCGCAGTTTTTGCTGATTCGCTGAATATTTTAAAAGGGATTTTAAGGCGTTTTAACGTAAAAAAGCATAGAAAAAAACAGATTGACTAAAAAGCCTCTTAATGAAAAAATACAACGTTATGAGTAAATATATTCTGGTTACAAGTGGAGTTTGTTCTAGTCTTGGAAAAGGTGTTGCTTCTGCCACTATCGGAAGTCTTCTTGAAGGTTATGGATTAAAAATCGCAATGATAAAATGCGACCCGTATATTAATCTTGATGCGGGAAACATAAGTCCATTTCAGCACGGTGAAGTTTATGTTACAGAAGATGGTGCCGAAACTGACCTTGATCTTGGAAACTTTTCGCGTTTTACAACGGTAAAAATCACAAGTGACAACTGTATTACAATAGGTAAAGTTTATGAACAGGTAATCAGAAATGAACGTGCCGGGCGCTATAACGGTAGAACGGTTCAGGTAATTCCGCACATAACAGATGAGATTAAACGCCGTATTTTTTCTATTGGGCAAAAAACTCAGGCAGATGTTGTAATTGTAGAAGTTGGTGGAACTGTTGGCGATATTGAATCTATTCCATTTTTGGAAGCTGGCCGCCAAATGATTCATGAACTTCCAAAAAATGATGTTTGTACAATTCATCTTTCTCTTATTCCGGTTATTACTGGTGGAGAATTGAAATCAAAGCCGACTCAGCATTCTGTAAAACAACTTCAGGAAGCAGGCATTCAGCCGGATATTCTTCTTTGTCGATGCGAAAAAGAAATTGAAACAGATATGCGAAAAAAACTCGCACTTTTTTGTAATGTTGGAACAGATTCTGTTTTTGCTTCTTCAAATGTAGAAAAATCAATTTATGAACTTCCGATTCTTTTCCATAAAGAAGGCTTAGATTTAGCCGTTGTAAAAAAACTTGCTTTAAAAACAGATACTAATGTTTCAAATATTCGTGGTTGGACAGGTTTTATAAAAAAATTGAATTCCGACGGTCCAAAAGTGAATATTGCCGTTGTAGGAAAAAAAGATTACCTTGACGAATGTTTTAAGTCCGTGCGTGAAGCTCTTTTTCATGCGGCAGTTACTTCGTATGGTGCTCAACTTGAAATTAAAAAAATTGATGCTGAATCATTGGAAGATAAAGAAAGTGTTGCATCTGCATTTGAAGGCGTAGATGGAATTGTTATTCCAGGAAATTATGGTCAAAGAGGATTTTTAGGTTTATTAAAAACTGTAAGATTTGCACGCGAAAACAATATTCCATACCTTGGACTTGACCTTGGAATGCAGCTTATGGCAATAGAAACCGCAAGAACTCTTATTGGCTGGCAGGATGCAGATAGCACTGAATTTATTCAAAATTCTGAGCACGCAATAATTAGTTTGCCAGAAGAACAGTCGGGGCTTGCAGCCTCTGGTTCAGAGCAACTTGGTTCTTTGGGTGTAACAATTCATAAAGGAACAAAACTTTATGAAGCCTACAAAAAAGTTTCTGTTATGGAACGACACAGAAATAAGCATACTTTTGATAAAAAATATGCACAAATAATGAAAGAAAACGGTCTTTTAATTTCTGCAGAAGCTACAGAAGATGGTCGTATAGAAGCATTTGAGTGGGAAAATAATAAATGGGGCGTAGGCGTTCAGTTTCATCCGGAATTTGTATCACGTCCTTCTAGTCCGCATCCGCTTTTTACTGCCTTTTTAGGAGCAGCATTAAATAAATAATGAAGAAAATAAGTTTCGTTTGCGTTTGCTTTATTTATATTTTTTCTGGCTGTTCGTTAAAGTATGGCACAAATTATCAAGATGAAGAAAACGTGCCGGAATTTATTTTTTCTGATTCAAATTATAATCGTTACGAAGACGGTAAAAAATCTATGTCACTTTCTGCAAGTCGATTGGAACAATATTCCGACGGAAAATCGATGTACGCAAAAGATGTAGATTTTAAGATTATGAACGACGAAGGTGAAGTTGAAACGCATGGTTCGTGTTCGCTTCTTTCTTCTGATACAAATGAAAAAGAATATTATCTTTATGACAATATTTTAATTGAAAGTAAAAAAGATGAATTAACGGTTTCTGCCGATACTCTTCACTGGAATGGCAAAAATGAACAGCTTACCAGTGGAAAAACTGATACGGTTACCATAAAAAAGGGCAATGCTGTAATTCACGGTTCAGGGTTTTCTGCAAGTGGCGTTAGTAAAAAGTTTGTTTTTAATGGCGTTGTAACAGGTCAGTACGAAACGGAAGATTCTAATAAAACAGAAGATTCTAACGAGGAAGGGGATAAAATTGAGAAAAATCAGTAAAGTTCTTGTATTTTTTGCCTTCTTTTTATTTTTTGTTTTTCCTTTTTACGCTGAAAAAATAATATTTTCAGCAGATAGTATGTCTGGCGTTATTGGGGATAAATCTGATTCAACAAAATTGACTGGCGAAGCTTACGTTCTTACAGATTCAATGGAAATTTCAGCGGAACAAATTGCTCTTTCAGGAAAAGATTTTCGTTATATCGAAGCGGAAGGAGCGGTAAAAGGCAAAAATATGGAATCTGAGTTAGAGTTCACTTGTGAAAAATTAAAATATGACCGTGAAACAAAAATCGCTGAACTTTCTGATAACGTTAGCCTTACTGATGTAAAAAATAACGTAAATGCAAAAGCACAAATAATTGAATACAACCAAGAAACAGAAACGGCCGTTATGCAGATTGAAATAAATCTTACCCAAAAAGATAACGTATGTTCCGGCTCTTATGCAGTTTACAGAAAAAATGATCAGATTCTTGAGTTGAGTGGAAATTCGCAAATAAAACAGGGAAACGACACTTTTAGAGCCCAGCAGATAACGTTAAATCTTGATTCGCAGGAAATTACGCTTGATGGGCGTGTAAAAGGTTCTATTATCGATGAGCGAAAAACGGAAAAATCAGAGAGTCCTGAAAACTCTGAAAATCTTGAAAACACGGAAACTTCAGAAAATTCTAAAGATGCAGACAATATAAAAGAAGAAAATCAAGACAATTCAAAAGATACTAAAAAAGAAGTAAATGCGGAGCAGACAAATGAGTGAAAATACAGTACATACATTAAGAGTATCAAGCCTTTTTAAAAGTTTTGGGCATAAAAAAGTTGTGCAGGGAATTGATTTTTCTATGCATACTGGCGAAGTTTTAGGTCTTTTAGGTCCGAATGGAGCTGGAAAAACTACTACTTTTTATATGATTGTAGGTTTTTATAAACCGACTGCAGGCGATATTTTTCTTGATGAAAATCAGATAACTCCGCTTTCTATGTACAAGCGGGCACGACAGGGAATCTCTTATCTTCCGCAGGAACCAAGTGTATTTAAAAAACTTACCGTAGAAGAAAATATTTGGTCAATCTTAGAAACTAGAAAAGACCTTACAAAAGCAGAAAAGAAAAATCGACTTGAACAACTTATTGATGAATTTGCAATTGAAAGAATCAGAAAGCAGTACGCATTTACTCTTTCTGGCGGTGAACGCCGTCGTACAGAAATAGCTCGTTCTCTTGCAATTGAACCTAAATTTCTTTTGCTGGATGAACCATTTGCCGGAATCGATCCTATTGCCGTTAGTGACATAAAATCGATGATTGGCTTGCTTGCAAAACGTGGAATTGGAATTCTTATAACAGACCATAATGTTCGTGATACGCTTGAAATAACCGACCGTGCAATAATTGTAAATACAGGGCAGATTATGATTCAGGGAACAAAACAAGAAATCCTTGATTCTGAACTTGCACGAGAAGTTTATCTTGGAAAAGATTTTAGTATGTAAGTTTTA
>CAYZXM010000038.1:0-4052 GCA_964482455.1 uncultured Treponema sp.
TTTTCTATTTTTCTTCGTCTTTATCTGAGAGCCAAACTTTTAGGACTTCTGCAACTCTGTCAGGGTCTTTTTTTACTGTTTGCCACATATCTTTGTTTTTATCACGCTGTTCTGCAGGTACAACTGGTTTTGTGGAAAGAATATTTTTTTTAGAACCATATAAAAGAACTTCGCTTAAAACCGCCTGTTCACGTTTTACATGATCCATATTGTTAGGATTATAATGACCAAGTTTTTCTATAGCACGCAAAAGTTTAGACTTTTCAAGGCTTGAAAGGGCCAATGCATTTAAAACACCTTCGCGAGCGTTACCAAGTTCGCACAAAAGAACCGCCGCTTTTTCAAATCCAGAATAGTTTTTATTTGTAGACTTTATAAAACCTTGCATATAACTCCTTAATATTAAAGAAAATTCTAAGCAAAATAAAAAAAAGAAGCAAGCATTGACGCAGATTTTTTATACACATAGAATTCAAGAATGAATTGTAAAAAACATAATTCAAAATCGATTTTATTTATGACTCTTTTATTTATTATTCTTTTGCAGAATATATTTTGCGTAAAGTTTAATTCATGGGAACTTTTAATTTACCGCCCAGAAAACAGTCAGCCGATGAACAATATAAGATGTTACCTTAAACTACAAGACGAAAATGGAAACGATGTTACTTTTTCAAAATGTAAGGCGACTTACTATTACGCAAACAATGTTGTAAAAGATAAAAAAAGCGAAACAATGCAGTTCAGCAGTATTTTTCATCGGAATGCACCACGCCAGGTTTTTAATTATAAAAAAAAGTATTTTTTTGAAGGCGGACTTGTAATGTATCTTTTATTAAAACCTGGAAAATACAAAATAAGCGTTTTTACGCCAAAAGATGAACATTTTTTATGCAAAACAGAAAATAAAGACGAATGGAAAAGCAATGTTTTTGAATATGACACACAAAACCCGGCAAAAGTATTGTTTGTAAGCCCGGTAGCAAATGAAAACGGCTTTTACACCGGCTCCTGGCACATCGATTACAAAGCACCATCTTTTTATAAATTTACAAAGCCAAAAATAGAAACAAAATAAAAAAAAGAGGCTACCTTGTAACCTCTTTTTAGCAAAAATAAAACTTATTTATTTACGCGTTCTTTTAAAGCTTTTCCAGCCTTAAATTTAGGTGATTTGCATGCAGGAATATTGATTGTTGCTCCTGTTAAAGGATTGCGTCCTGTTCTAGCAGAGCGTTCGCCTACAGCAAATGTTCCAAAACCGATAAGTGCAACATCGTCACCCTTTTCAAGTGCTTTTGAAACGTTTTCTACAAAAGACTTAAGAAAAGCTTCTGTATCCTTCTTTGTAAGGTTTGTGTCTGCTGCAATAGCATCAATAAGTTCTGATTTGTTCATTCTTAAACCCCTATTAGTATTATATTGCATAAGTATATACCTATTTCGCATATAATAAAACAAAAAAATGCAATAAATTGCATAAAAAATGCACAAAATAGGGGTTAATGCGATTTTTTAATTGGTCACTCTTTTAAAACTAGAATAAATCGATTTTATTTCGTCTGTATATTCGCCGTTTGAATTATAAACTGTAAGCGAAGGTTCGATTTTTAACCGCGGATTTGCGTTTTTTCGTGCTTCAATTAAAACAAGATTCGGTTCTTCGTTTTTATGCGGCTGCACAAATTGAAGTCGTTTTGGTTCAATGTTATGACTGGAAAGACTTCTAAAAATCTCTGCAAGGCGGAACGGTCTGTGAATAAGAAAAAAAACACCATTCGGCTTTAATAAATAATCTGCCGCCTGAACAACATTTTCTAAATTGCAAAGAACTTCAAAACGTGCAATTGATTTTGAATCTGCTGGATTTTGCTTTCCGTGTCCGCTTGCCATATACGGCGGATTACACGTTACCACCTGAAAAGAATGTTTTGTAAAATAGTTTTGAACGTTTTTTATATCGCCATTTACAATTTCGATTTTTTTAAAAAGATTATTTATTTTTACGCTTTCCTGTGCCATTTTTGCAGAATCTTCTTGAATTTCTAACGCCGAAATATGAAAAGCACGGCTAGAAGATTCCAAAAGCAAAGGAATTATTCCGTTCCCAGTGCAAAGGTCAATAACAGAGTTCCCGTTTCGTATTCCATCACGGCAAAACCACGAAAGAAGAAACGCGTCTATGCCAAATTTAAAACCGTTTTTATTTTGTAAAATTTTATATCCGTTTTGCAAAGTGTCTTGTATCAGTTCAGTTTTTGCCTTTTCCATATTCTCACTCTTTTTTAAGTCTTTTTTTTAATAGACGAGTTTTTACAGATAACCTATACTCTATTTTTATGGAAGAAGAAAAATTTTACAACAGCGGACTACATTTTGAATGCAAAAGATGCTCATTCTGCTGTGGACATTCACCGGGATTCGTTTATCTTTCCAAAAGAGATTTAGATTTTCTTTGCGACTTTTTTAAAATGACAAAACAAGAATTTGCAAAGACATATTGCCGTTGGGCAGACTACTACGAAGGAAAAACCGTTCTTGCCCTTCGCGAAAAAAAGAACTTTGACTGCATTCTTTGGAATAATGGCTGCACCGCTTACTCTGCCCGCCCTGTTCAATGTTCAACGTGGCCATTTTGGACGTGGATGACAGACACCAAAGAAATGTGGGAAGAATGTGCAAAAGAATGCCCAGGAATGAACTGTGGCCGCCTTTGGAAAAAAGAAGAAATAGAAGAAAACCGCACCGCTTACAGCCAGAATACGCCGCTTACAAAAGAAGAATTTGAACAATTAATTGAACAGTCAAATAAACACTCGGCTACCGACTAATCTTATCGATTAAAATGCGTTAAATCCTTTATAACTTCACCAGCGATTATCAGGCCCGCCACAGATGGCACAAACGCATTACTTGCAGGAGTAAGTTTTTTTGTGCCGTCTGCAAAGTGTTTTTCTAATGGTTCAAGGGATTTTTCTGTGCTAAAAAGGCATTTTACGCCTGTAATTCCACGCTTTTTAAGTTCGTTTCGCATTACGCGTGCCAAAGGGCAAACCGAAGTTTTAGAAATGTCTGCAATGCAAAACTTTGTAGGGTCAACTTTGTTCCCAGCCCCCATGCAACTTATTACAGGTTTTTTATTAAGTTTTGCAAGGCGGATTATTTCTATTTTCGCAGAAACCGTATCTACGCAGTCTACAACGTAATCATATTTAGTAAAATCGAATTGATTTGAATTTTCCGGCAGAAAAAAAACGTTATATTTTGTTACTGTGCATTTTGGGTTAATGTCAAAAATGCGTTCGGATGCAACATCAGTTTTGTTTTTTCCTACAGTTGAATGCAATGCATAAATCTGTCGGTTTATGTTAGAAATGCTTATTTTATCTCCGTCTACAATATCAAGGACACCCACGCCAGAACGAGCAAGAGCTTCTACAACGTAGCCACCTACTCCACCAAGCCCAAACACGATTACGCGAGAATTATGCAAGGTTTGCAAGCCATCTTTTCCAAAAATAAGAGCCGTTCGTTCAAACTGATTTTCCATAAGACGATTATAAAAAAATGGTTAAGATTTTACAAATCAGACAAAAAATTTATGAAAATAAAACACGGTTTATTTTCATAAAAAAGAACATTTTTGATTTTTTTGAAAGAATAAAGCGTTATATTTTCAAAAAGCTGATATATTTCGATATATCGAAAAAAAATAATTTTAAAATGCCGCTAACTGCCTTTAACAATCGTGTCTGAGTCCGATATTGTAGGAGAATTTTCTGAGCTTTGAGTGAAGCTTGCAGTTTTTGAATACCATACCCCTACGCCAACGCCACCAGAACCCAATGAATTATCAGATATTTCACCGCTAAACATAACACCTTTTGCCTTCTCTGAAAGATGAAGCCCACCACCTTTGGAACCATTGCCAGTTGCAGAATTATTAGTTATAGAAGTGTCTTTAAGTATAAGTGCATTATATGTATTTTCTGCCCAATAAAATATACCACCGCCACAACCATTAGTTTTTGAAATACTGTTAGCAGAAATTT
>CAYZXM010000038.1:4152-19619 GCA_964482455.1 uncultured Treponema sp.
TAGCATTCATATAAATTCCTCCACCCGATAGCCCAGCAGAATTGTCGGTAACATCTGAGTTTTTAATAGTTATAGAATTGACGCTTGTATAAATGCCACCACCCAACCCAGAGTCTGAACTGGATGCAGTATTATTAATTATAACAGAATTACTTATATTTGCCTTTTTAGAAATGTAAATACCCCCGCCACCCCCATTTGCATTATTACCAATAACTGCCGAATTAGACATAGTTAAAACGCCAGCAGCATAAATGCCACCACCGCCAGTAGCATTAGTATCAGGTACCATATTTCCTGCAATTATGCAGTTTTTTACCGTAATGTTTCCTTCTGAATGAATACCTCCGCCTTTTGCCATCTCACCCATTGCATATCCACCAGTAATTATCAAGTTTTCAAATGTAAGGTTTACACCGCTTGCAACAAAAATAACGCCACCAAATTTATTCTGTGCAGTTCCATTTGAATCCAAATATGCTCCTGCGTTTATTACGGCTTTTGAAGTAGACACACAAGGTTTTATTGTTACTGTGCAACTAACTGACGTATTAAAATAAACAAAAGTACTACTTGTAATATCTGAACTAGAAGTTGCCGTTAACGTTCCGTCTACGTAAATTGTGTAATTGCCATCTTTTACGGCATATTTTGCTAAAAAATCTGCTGCCTGCTGTAACGTTGCAAAAGGTGCGTTAAGACTTCCATACTTGTTGTCTGTGCTTGCACTTGGAATGCTATCCCCAAATCGTTCTGTGGTGTAAAAAGTGCGTTTTCCGTCATTATCGGATGTAGTTGTACCTATCGTACCTTGAAAGCCGTACTGTGCATTATCGTCTTCTGTAGCGGAACAGGCAGACTTATTAAAACTTGCAGCCCCTGCGGTGCTATTGCCCTCGCTCGTCCAAAATGCTGTGTCGCTACCTAAAACGTAAAGTTCTGTAAAAGGTGTCACTTCTATTTTTAATGCACCGGGCGTAAAAGTTCCATTGTCGCTTGTTGTGCCAACTTTTATGCCGTTTTGGTACCAGCAGTTTGTTTCAAGACCGGTAAACACCTGAACGGTTTGCACAGTGTCTAATGTATAAAAAAGGCTTGTTTTGTCTGCCGTACCTTCATCTGTAACGGCTGTATAAAAATGCATTGTAACGCGGTAATTTCCAAAAGATATGTTATCGCCTGTTAAAAATCCGCCGGTAGAGTTTTCGCCGTCTGTTGCAGCGGCTGTAATTTGAATACTAAAACCTGTAGGGTCGGTACAAGCGGTAAATGTTCCATCGTCGTTTTGTTTTTCAACGTCTACTGTTCCAACTTTTATTTTATAAGAAGAATCAAACGAAATTGGAAGGTTTACGAATCCTTTTCCATTCACGTATAAGTAAGCAAGTTCTACAGAAAGTGCTTCGCTGTAAACTTTTTGACCAGGTTCCAATGTCATCGTTTTGGTTGCAGTTCCTTTTGCACAAGCACTGTCGATTGTGGTTTCGTCTGTAAGGGCAGAAAATGCGTAAAGATTTAGCGTGTATTCTGCATTTTCTGTAGGTTGTGCAAAAACAAAGCGAAGGGATGAATTATCAAACAATCCTTTTATGATTTCTGGTTTTTCAACTACAGCGGAAGAGCCAAGATACATTGTTTTGTTATTTTGTGTGCTTGTGTACGAAATTACCGCACCAAACGCTGTTTTTTGGGAAATTGTTAGCGGATAGGCAGCACGCACAGCATATGCAGGATTTACGCAAACGGCACATTTACCTTGTGGTACTGTTTCTTCATCAATAATGCTGGTGGTATTTTCCTGAATCGTTTCTTTGCACCCAAAAACAAGCGAAACGCCCAAAGTCAATGCTAAAACGCCTAAAAATCGTTTTAGTGTTTTAAATGGTTTTTCAGCAAACTGAACTGAACTGAACTGAACTGAACTGAACTGAACTGAACTGAACAAGTGTGGCTCTCCTTTGCACTTTGTCAAGTGACAGAATAAAAAATTTTATTTTATTCTATTATATAATGACTTTTAGTACAATTCTGTAAAAGAAATAAATGTAAAAGAAATAAAAAATTGACTTAAAACAAACAGGTATGTTATATTAATAAAGAAAGGAAGTGCCCGAACTCGGGTTATCTCCACGAAATACGGAATAGCCGCTCGTGTCGTCTAACTTGGGCGGCTATGTTTTATTACTCTACTTATTTTTTAGGTAAGAGAGCACGACAAATATTGTTCCGACTACTGTGGCAACACAAGTCACCAAGGCAATAATCATTTCACAAGTCATTGTCAGCCTCCCATTATCAAAAATTCCGATTTACATCGGTTGAGTTTGGGAGATAACCGCCTGTTCAAGCACTTCCTGAATCATCATAACAGATTTTTATCTAACTGTATATATGTAAAGCAGTTTTTTTAACGTATTTGTAAATCACCTAATTTTTTACGATTCTAACAAAAAAATTTGTATCTGTGTAAAAAGGTGTTATAATTAACGTATTGTACTTACGGAGTTATTATGAAAGAAAAAACATTAAAGACTTCAATTGCAGCGAAATTCTGCTTTTTTGCATTTATAATTCTTGCAATTGTATTTATCATTCAGGGATTCAACAATTCCCGTTATTTTAAAAGGGATTCCAATGCCCTTTACAACGAATACGCAAACACGGTAACCGAAACCATTTCAGAATTAATTGACACATGGATTGAAGGTGCAGTTAATACTGCAAGAAGCGTTGCAAATTCGGAATCTTTCCAAGAAAAGACTATTCAGCAGATTGCACAGGAAATTGTTGCCAATAAAGATGAAATGAGCCGTGCATTTTCTTACGTTGGAATTACGGATATGGAAGGAAACATGTGGACTTCTAACGGAAACACCGTAGACGTTCACGACCGCCAGTATTTTAAAGACGTTATAGGCGGTTCAAAAACAATTTCCATTGATGACCCGGTAAAAGCAAGATCTTCTAGCCAAAACGTATTCCACATTGCACTTCCAGTTTATTCAAAATCAGGAAGAATGAAGGGCGTTTTTGTTGCAATGAACAATGTTGAAAAAGTTGAAAACGAACTTGGAAGAATCAAAATTGGCGAAAACGGATATGCCTTTGCACTTGATTCAACTGGAACTATCATTGCACATAAAGACAAGACCATGTGCGGAAAGAACCTTATAGACCTTGCAGACGACAAAGAGACAATGAAAAGTGTTATAAAGTCGATTAAAAGCAAAGAATCAGGCGTAATGCAAACTTATGATGTAACTTCAAATCAGAATGCAGTTTGCTACTACAGACCGTTTAATCTGACTGGCTGGTCAATCGGAATTATGATTCCAGTAAGTCAGTTTACACAAACAGCATACAAATTGACTCGTGTAATGGCAATTTCATGTGTAATCGCAATGGTATTCCTTATGGTTGCATTTGCTTTTGGAATAACAAAAATTGTTTCTCCTCTTAATAAGGTAAAACTTGCCATTGATGATATTGCTTCAGGAGATGCAGACCTTAGAAAAACAGTCGATTTAAAATCTAATGATGAAATTGGCGAAGTTGTTCAAGGATTTAATAAATTCACCGGCAAAATGCGTGAAATTATGACTGACCTTAAAAAAGCAAAGGAAAACCTTGAATTTGCAGATGAAAGTCTTGTTGCTACTACAGAAGACACTAGTGCGGCAATTACAGAAATCCTTGCAAATATTGAATCCGTTCACAGTCAGATTAAAAATCAGTCGGATTCTGTTTCTAGTACAGCTGGAGCAGTAAATGAAATTGCTGCAAACATCGAATCTCTTGAAAAAATGATTGAATCGCAGAGTTCTGGCGTTGCACAGGCTAGTGCTGCCGTTGAACAGATGATTGGCAATATTTCTACAGTAAATCATTCAATGGATAAAATGGCAGACTCGTTTGGTCAGCTTTCTTCAAGTGCACAGTCTGGTTACAATTTGCAGTCAAACGTAAATGAACAGATTGAACGCATTAAAAACCAAAGCGAAACGCTTTTGGATGCAAATGCGGCAATTGCAAACATTGCAGAACAAACAAATCTTTTGGCTATGAACGCAGCAATCGAAGCGGCACACGCTGGCGAAGCGGGTAAAGGCTTTAGCGTTGTTGCAGACGAAATCAGAAAACTTTCTGAAACTTCTTCGCAGCAGTCAAAAACTATTGGCGAACAGCTTAAATCTATCAGTTCTTTGATTGATAGCGTTGTTTCTGCTTCTACAGAATCTCGCCAGGCATTCCAAAATGTTACTGCACGCATTCAGGAAACAGACCAGCTTGTTCATCAAATTAAGGCTGCAATGGAAGAACAGAACGAAGGTTCAATCCAGATTAATCAGGCTTTGCATTCAATGAACGACAGTACAATAGAAGTAAGAAATGCTTCTAAAGAAATGTCAGAAGGCAACAAAGCAATTCTTGATGAAGTTAAAAACCTTCAGGATTCTACTACTGTTATGAGTGGCAGTATGGATGAAATGAGTATTGGTGCAACAAAGATTAATGAATCTGGTGTTGCATTAACTGAAATCTCTAAAAAAGTTCACCATAGCATTGGCGAAATGGGGAACCAAATAAATAAGTTTACAGTTTAAAATCAATATAAAACCTTAATCAATAAAAACACCGAATTTCAGTAAAAACTCTAGAGTTCGGTGTTTTTTTTATTGGTAAAAAAACAATAGAATTTTATTGACGATGAGTTTAAAAGTTATTATATTATGTTTATCGGTTTAAGTTCTTAAACTAATAAGAACCGATACTATAAACCACGGTACTCGTTAAAAGGAGGCTTTGCATATCATGAAACGCTTGTTCAAGCACCCATGGTTAATTATCATTGTAACGTTAGTTGTTACTGTGCTTCTTGGTCTTCAGCTTGGTAATATCAAGATGGACGATTCAACAAGACTCTACTTTCCACAAAAACACGCTTCTTACAAGAATCTTATTGAATCAGAAGATCGATTTGGTAGTACAGTTGTAATTGGAGTTTCTTTAGAAACTGATAAAGGTTCAATTATTACACCTAAAAACCTTAGCATAATCGATCATATTTCTACTGATGTAGAAAAACTTCCTGGTGTAGACAGAATTGATTCCCTTACAAAAATTGATTTTATTGAAGATGTAGACGGTGCTCTTACTGCCGGAAACATTATCGATGCAGAACGCGATGAAGACGGCTATCTTCCACTTCTTACAACAGAACAGACAAACCAGTTAAAACAGAATCTTTCTGACTGGGACGAAATGTACACTCGTTCAATTATTTCTGATGATAACAAGGCTGCTCAAATGCAGATTACACTTGTTGCAAACAATCACCCGGACGAAATTGCATACCTTTCTTCTGTTCCTGCAGAACAGGCAGAAATCCTTAAAAATGCTGGAATTACAACATTTAAACAGTTCCAAAAAGCAGAAAAAAAAGGAAAACTTGCTTCTATTGAAGGTCTTTCTAGTGAAGATATAGCAAGTCTTTCTGCTGTAATTAATGAAGCAGCAGTTAACGCAGAATCTTCTAGCGACCTTGAAAAGAAAACTTTGAATCAGGTAAAAGAAATTGCACAAAAATACACAAAAGATACAAACCTTAAAGTTATCTACTTTGGCGACCCTGTAGTTTCTTTAACAATGCACGAGTTCATTCTTTCTGACCTTATCCGCCTTATTCCGCTTGTTTCTATTGTAGTTTTACTTACATTGTTCATAAGCCTTAAAACTTTGGATGGAACTGTTTTGCCACTTATTACAGTTCTTCTTTCTACAACTTGTTCCTGCGGTCTTATGGCTGTATTCCATTTTACGTTTACAATTGTAACAAGTATTATTCCAGTTGCACTTATTGCCTGCGGTTCCGCCTACGGAATCCACGTTTTAACGCACTACTACATTGCTCTTGACGAAGCAAAAGAAAAAGGCGTTGAAATTACAAAAGAAACTCATAAAGAAATAATCCTTAAAGGTTTGGGAAGTTGCGAAGTTGCAGTTTTCCTTGCAGCCGTTACAACTGTAATCGGTTTTATTTCGCTTATCACAAGCCCAATGCAGCCGCTTCATAGTTTTGCAATCTTTACGGCAATCGGTGTTGCTCTTGCATGGCTTTTCTCTGTAACGTTCATTCCTGCTGTTCTTATGGTTAAACCGATAAACAAAATCGGTAAAAAATCACAACTTATGCAGACTGTTACTACAAAAGTAAAGAAACACGCAGAAAAGCACGCAATTAATCGCGGAAATCTTTCGCACGATTCTTTATATGGAATCTTCCTTTTCTTCTGTGGTTCAAAACCTAGAATGTATTTGTTTGCAGCAGTTCTTGTAATTTGTTCATTCTTTGGAATTAAAAAACTTAATATCGATACTTCAATCATTAACTACTTCCCTAAAGAAAGTCAGTTAAGACAGGATATTGACTACGTAGACAAGCGTTTTGCCGGAACAAATCTTATCTTTATGATTGTAGACGGTCCAAAAGTTACAGATGCTGACGGAAACGTTCTTGACGAAAATAATATTCCTGTTATGAACAAAGATGGAAAATTCCTTGATGTAAACGGAAACATTATTAAAAAATCAGATGGCAGAAAACCTGCACTTGTTTCTGGTTCAATGAAGAATCCTGATGTTCTTGAAGCCCTTGACGGTTTGCAGGACGATATTTATACAAAGTTCCCTTGCGTTGGAAAGATGATTTCTTTCTCTACACTTATTAAGCGAATGAACCAAGTTCTTCACGCTCCTAGCGAAGATTCAATTAATACGGCTGCAACAACCGTTTCTGCTTCTTCTGACTTTGGTGCAGACGATTTTGGCGGATTCGATGACTTTGGCGACTTTGGAGATTTCGGCGACTTTGGCGAAGCAGAATCTGAAGAAAACTATGAAATGCTCCCAGATTACGTTGATCCAAACATTGCATACGTAAAAAAATTGAACAGCAAAATTACTGTAGAAGAAGGTATTGAATTCCTTACTTCTGCTTATGCTGAAGCAGGCGGACGAAATGCTACTTTAGACGATGTAGTTAAACTTTTGGAAAAGAAATTGAACTACAAAGGAAGCGACTTTTACGAAATTCCATATGACGAAGCAAAATATGGTTATGCACAGCACGAAGCACTTAAAAACATTGTAGGAAACTTCCTTTCTATGCTTTCTGATAAAGAAACGCTTGGCCGCTGGGCAAATGACCCACAGAACGAAAACGTATTAAATCCTAACCGATTGCGCGTTCAAATGGTATTCCGTTCACAGTCAACAGAAGACATTGAAAACGTAATGCAGGAATGTAATTCTTATGTAAAGAATCACTTCCCAGAAGGTTATGAAATTTCATTCACTGGAAAAGGCGAACTTGAAACTGTTATGACCGATATGGTTGTTTCTTCACAGATTCAGAGCCTTGCATTCTCGCTCTTCTGTGTATTCCTTGTAATTACCCTTTCATTCCGTTCAGGTTGGGCAGGACTTTTGGGTGCAGTTCCACTTGCACTTACAATCTGCCTTAACTATATGACGATGGGCTTTACAAAAATCAATCTTGACCTTGTAACATCAATTATTGCTTCAGTTGCAGTCGGAATTGGTATTGACTATACAATCCACTTCCTAGAAACTTACCGTGCAGAAAGAGCAAAAACAACGGACGTTCACGCTGCTGCAAAACGAACATTTGCTTCTAGTGGTGTAGGAATCCTTACAAACGCACTTGCAGTAGGACTTGGCTTCCTTGTACTTTGTCTTTCTAAGTTTGCAGTTTTGCGATATATCGGTATTCTTGTTGCAATCGTAATGTTCACAAGTTCAATGCTTGCAATGACAATTCTTCCTGGCTTCCTTACTAACTACGACCCTAAATTCAGTCGTCCAAAAGAAGAACCAGTTGAAGAAACACCTTCAAACTAAAAACTTTAATATGTATTCCAAAGTATAATTTTGGAATACATAAAATCTTCATAGGAGTTTTATATGAAAATGATTAAAAAAACTTTTATTATGGCTTCACTTCTTGCCATTTCTGGAATGCTTTTTGCAGAAGATGCTCGTGCAATTGTAGATAAAGCATTAAGCCTTAAAAAGCCAAATTATAACCATTCAATTATCGAAATGGACTTAATTAACAAAGCTGGAAGCATTGAAGAACACAGAATTATTGACGAACTTGGTCGCCATAACCAAAGCACAGATACTTCTGATGTTGTTATGAACTTTAAAGTAAGTACAAACAAGTCTAACCAGGGAATTAAATTCCTTCAAAAAGAAAATAAAGGTAAAGATGATGACAAATGGATTTATATGCCATCACTTAAAACAACACGCCGCGTAAACTCTTCTGAAGGCAGCAAATCATTTACTGGTACAGATGCAAGTTACGATGATATGTCAACACGCGACATTGATGACGATACACATGAACTTTTAGCCGAAGAAGAAAAGAACGGCTACAACTGCTGGAAAATTAAATCTATGCCAACTGCCGAAACTGCTGCAAAAGCACAGTATCAGTACAGAATTCAGTGGATTGACAAAAATACATACGTTCCAGTTTATGCAGAAATGTATGACAAAAAAGACGGTTCACTTGTAAAAGTTCTTACTGTAGATAAAATTGAAAACATTCAAGGTTATACAATTACAACTTCTACAACACTTAAGAACGTAAAAAATGGCCATTCAACACGAATTGCAGCACAGAAAAATGCAAAAAGTGCAAACGGCTACAATATTATTCTTGACAAAGCGATTCCAGATAGCGTATTCACACAAAACTATCTGAACTCTGCTAAATAACACAACTTTTGGGGCTGTTTAATTACTTGTTAGGCAGCCCCATTTTTTTTATCTTACCCTACCCTAAGGAAAATCTTATGAAAAAAATTAAACTTCTTGGTCTTTTTGCTTTTTCCGCTTTTATTATAAATTCCGCTTTTGCACAAGATATGGACTTTGCAGACGATTTTGGCAGTGATTTTGCAGATTCTTCTTCATCTTCGTCTTTTTCGCAGACTGCATTAGAAGTAAACGGAGAAGCACAAGTTAATTTTCGTGCATACATAGACGATAAAGACGAAGTTGGTCTTCCTATTGATGAATGGGAAACAGTAACAGACCCACGCGGAAAAATCGGTCTTAAATATTCAAATGATAAAGTTCTTGCCGATGTAAAGTTTGCTTTTAATAAAGATTCAATTTCCGAAAATCCTTCGGATATAATTGATGAACTTACACTTTCTGCAACTCTTGGAAACTTTGAACTTCAAGCTGGAAAAATGAAAGTTGTTTGGGGAAAAGGCGATAAACTTCATGTTATCGATAATTTTAACGCAAACAACTACAAAGATTTCTTGATTAATGACTACATTGACCGCCGCATTTCTGAGCCAATGGTTCGTCTTTTATACAATGCACCAACTGATGTTGGACCTTTTACTTCAAACCGCTTGGAACTTATATGGACTCCTTTTATTACCGCTGACCGTTATGCTTCTAGCGGAAGATGGGTTCCATCGCAGGTTACTACATTAAAAAATGAACTTACAAATATAGCAACATCGGCAATTTCATATACAGTAAACGAACTTGAAACAAACAGAACAAAACTTGCTGTTGCAAAAGCCGGTTATGCCTCTGCAGAAAAATCATATGATTCAACAGAAGATGCAACGGAAAAAACAAAATATGCAACGCAAATGGTAGAATATGAAAAAGTTATACAGGACTCAAGCACTAACCTTACTAACTATAATAAAACATACCTTTCCCAGTTGAACAATTCTTCTACCCTTGCAAATAACCTTTACCCAGACTTGTATCAATTAAAATATATGCAGGCTGGAGCACGTTTTACAACAACAGTAGGTTCTTGGGATTTAGGATTAAGTTACTATTTTGGACGTGATAAAAGAGCCTCTTTTGATTATTCAAAAATCAATAATTATGTAACAAAATACCTTGAAGGAACTGCACAAGAAGACGACAAATTCATCGATTACGACTTTTTGCAGGTATTCGGTATAGAAGCCGCAAAAACAATCGGTGCATATAACTTCCGTGCAGAAGGAGCATATAATCTTACAGAAGACACAGCCGGCGATGACCCGACAATTCACAATAATTCAGTTGCATGGGTATTCGGTTTTGACCGCGACCTTCCAATAAGTGAATTGAATATAAATCTTCAAACACAAGGAAAATATATTTTAAATCATGATGAAATCTTAGACACTGGCGACACAGAAAGTAATACATACGAATTTGATAATAAACTTGTATTGAACATTTCTGATAATCTTGCACATAGCAAAGTAAAGCCAGAAATTACAGCAATTTATGGTTTTGAACATTTTGACCTTGTAATTCTTCCAAAAATAACATGGTTTGTCTCTGACGGACTTGAATTTTCGGCAAGTGGAATGTATATGCAAAGCTTTATAGAAAGCCGCAGCGAATTTGGCGACTGGCACAACAACAGTTTTATACAAATTGCAGCAAAATACACATTCTAAAGGCTTGAGTTATTAAAAAAGGCTGTCCAACTTTTGGGGTGCACTTCAGTGCACTTCACACTTCAACTTTTGGACAGCCTTTTTTTATTTAACAGCCCTTTAGTTACTCATAAGACGACTTCTGTAATCAGTTGGAACTTCGGCATTAATATCTTCTGCCATTTTAGGATAAGCACGTCTTTGACACTGTGCTAAAGAAAAGTTAGCAGTTTTTGTCCAGCGTTTATTCCATGTGTAAAAAGTTTCTGTTTCTGCCTTATTTGTAAGCCGCAATTCTACATAAGGGAAAATCGCATGAATATCATCGCTTACCGTTTCATTATCTTCTATTGTTACTGTAAGAGTGTAATTGCTGGAATTTCCCTGCTTTGTAGAAACAATAAAACCAAATGTGCTAAAAATATCTGTAATTGCAGAAGTAATTATACCGCCCTGGTCGCCGCTTATTTTTACATACAAAGGAATTAACTGCTGTTCCAGCGTTCCAAATACAGCATCATTTGAAATTTCATAAATTATTCCACGATATTCCGCTTTTTTATCAGGATTGATTAAAAAGCCAAAATACAATTTAGAAATTAAATCATAACCCGCATCGCGGGAATTGTATAAATATTTATAACGTAAAATCTGTTCTTTTGTTCCCATTGCAAGATCATACAATGACTGATAATCGTTCTGTGCCTTTAAAATAGAAGGTTCGTACACACTCCATGCAGCTTCACGGTCTATAAATGCAACTATATAGTAGGATTTTTCTTTTTTATTATAAAAAGATTCAGAATAATCTACCGCAACAAGATCCATTTCTGAAACGACTTTTGTTGTCTGTTCAATAGTCTGTTCCTTAGAAACTTCGCCGTTTTTGCTTGTCATCTTCTGGCTTCCCTGAGTTTCAGATGTAACCTGAGCCTTAAAATAAGAAGCAATGTCGCCCAATGCCTTTGCTTTTGCACCGTCAACATCCATAGCCTTTCCAACGCGTGCAATATACTTACTTTCTGGATAAACCGATTCTCTGTCCTTAATCCACTTAGGTTCTTTTGCAGAAACAAAATATGTTAAAAGCAAAAAGATACCAAACGCCGCCTTTCTTTTTAACATCAAAATACTCCAAATTAAATAATCGTATTTAATTATAATTCCAGTATAAAAAGCCGTCAACGATTGCAAAAAAAATGGATACGAGGATATTATTATCCATAATTTCTTTTAGCTTTTTTGTATACAATACGTATTTAATTCTTTTAAGAAAGTTGTTACATTAATTTTATTATCAAGGATATCTTTATTATTTGCATAAATATAAAAATATGTATCGTCTATTTTTTTAGACTCTAAAACCTGTACAACTTCTGAAAGATTTTTAACACCTGTTTCAAATTGAATTTTTATGTTTTTAAATTCCATTTTCGTAAATCCTGTGTTGTATTGTTTATCAGAAAGAATTGCAAAATTAAATTTTATATCATTAGCTTCTGAATACCTTTTGAAAAACATAATAAAATCGATTGTACTTTGTATCTCTTCAGCTCTCTGTTTTGATATTTTTTGCATTATAGGTTCTTTATTTTCTGAATTTTTTCTTAATTCTTCTTCAAAATATTTCAATAGATTTTCATTAATAAAAGGTTCTGTGCTTAATGTATTAAATACTTTTTCAATGGAATTTATTTTTTCATTTAACTTCTTAATAATTTCTGGACCAAAAGTTCCTAAACTGAAATGAAGTTTATATTCTGCCTCAGACTTCCATAAAGCTTTTTTTCTTAAATTTCTATCAAAATATTCATCTATACATTCGTCATTTGTAATACAGTTTTTAGCTACATAAATGATATCAGAATCAGATAATAGCCTTATCTTATTTAATTCTTGAGATCCATTGTTTATTTTATCTCTTAAACTTTTTTGTTCATTTTTGCTTAAGTCTTTTCCTGCTTGAAATTTCTTAAATATATCATCTTCCTTTAACTCATATGGCAGTTTGTAAAATTTATCTTTACAAGATATACCATCAGTTGTTAAAGCATTTAAACAAAATACTTTAATACCTAAATTTTCGTAGTATTTGTTAACAGAAGAAATCATATGGTCAACTAAAAATGATTCATACTTTATTACTGGATGGTTTTGTATCCATTTTTTCTCCATATCCCTTGCAAGTACAACACTTTCTAATGTACTTAATGCAGATTTTTTAAATCCTAATGAAGTTTCTTCTCTATTTTGTATTATACATACAGAAGATAACAGGCGTTTATAATCAATAGTAACCGAAGCAAATCCAGTATACATAGTATCTCTTATGAGGTAATCAAGTTTATCTACATCAATTGTTTCAGAATTTAACAAATCAATAAAACAATTTCTTACATCATTTTTATCTGAATATTTTAACCCTATTATGCATCGAACAAATAAAGACTTATCAAATTTATTTAAAATATCCCAATAGCAGGAAATTGCAAGAAGAGAACTCATTATTTCGTGTTCAGCACCTTTTGTTTTCCCATTTGCATCTTTAGTAAATTGTTCATCACTTAATTGCTTTATTAATTGCTCCCAAATATTTTCTTTCGCATAATATTTCTCTCCTGAATGAGAAAAAGGCGAATGTCCAACATCATGTAATAGGCATGCAAGAAGAAAGGTTTTACAATAACTATCTATATCTTTTTTATCAAATTTTTTTTCACCCAATTCCTTTTTTAAGGATTCCATTGCGAGAGTTCCCAAATAATAAACCCCAATAGAATGAGTGAACCGATTATGTGTAGCAGAGGGGTATACTGCAGTATAACTTGTTTGTATAATTCTCTTTAATCTGTGGAATTGGCTTGAATTGATAATTTTATAAATATCCTCATCGGCAATGTTTACATAACCATATAGAGGATCTTTAATTTTTAAAATTTTTAACATGCTTGTTCAAATACTTTATTTTGAGCAATTTCTACAATTAAATCCGTTGAAATATAAGCCAAGAATTTGCTTATTAACACGTCATTTGAGACTATCCTCTTTAAAACAGTTCCATCACATGTTAAGATAAAACAGTCTGAATAATCCTTTACCAACTCTGATGCATACTTCTCGGAATATAAAACAACTGCATCAATTTGGTTTTCCTTAAATGATCGCATTACAGAAATTCCATATTTATTTAAATCTGATAACGAAATCTCTATTTTATCTAATTGTATCATAGCAATTGCAACAAAATATTCAATTCCTATAAATTTACACATATGAATCGTTGTATATTATTTTAAGTGGTTATTCAATAATTTTTTATCTGATTTTTTTATCTGATGTCTAAAAAAATGGATAGTAAAGAGAATTGTACCAAAAATTGATTTTGATAAAATTAATGCTGATGACGTATCCTTTTTAAAATTTCTTCTTCATTTATTTTAGAAATGGTTTTATCTTTTTTTATTTCTTTAAGGATTTCAACTCTTGTTTGAAGGACTTTTGAAAGTTTATTGATTTTATCTTTTGAAATATTTCTTTGATTTTCTAAAAGAAGATTTTTATAAAATTGTCCTATATCAGAAAGTTTTGAAAAATCTAATTCTGCAAGGCACTTTTGTAGAGGAATAAAAGAAAGTTGTTTTGTAAAACTGTTGGAAAACGGCTTACATTGTATGTTTTTTTTAGAAAGTCCGATTTCATTTTCAAGTTCAAAATCGTTTAGAGAATAGAACACTGAAGTACCCGAATCAAAAACAGGTGCAAGTCCTTTATATTCAAGGGTATCTGCATTGCGAATAAAGCCAAAGTTGTTTAAGTGTCGGTCTTCGTTTGCGATAAGATAGTCTAAAATTAACATCTTGCCGAGTTCTATTTCATCAAGGTTTATGTTTAACAGTTTACAACGCTTTTTAAAGTCGTCATAAGAAATAAATCCTTCTTTAAAATCTGTAAGGTCATCGCAAATTTCTGCTATTGTAATTAGTTCTATGTTTTCGTTTATAAAGTCTGGACATTTTGAATAATGTTTACGGTTTTCTATAAATAATTCATATTTTACGGCTTTTATGTTAAGTCTTTTACAGATTTCTGACGCTAAAACTTCGTTAAAAGGTTCAAGTTGTTCTGTTCCGCTGCCACCTTTTACAAGGATTCTTTTTCCGTTCTCGATAATCCATTTTTTTACAAGCCGACCTGTAGTGTTTGAGTCTGGAGAACTTAAATTGATTTTCTTTTGGGGATTTTCTGTAAGATTTCCAAAAAGTGCTTTTCCTACATCTTCTGAAAAATCATTTTTAAAGAAATTAAGTTTATTCCAATCGAGAAAAAGGTCTTTTGGTGCAATCCAGTATTGGTCGGTCAGGCTTAAATAAAAGCATTTTTTTGCAAGTTCGTCTGTTGTTTTTACGCCTAGTGAGGCGAGTGCGGATGAAAGATTTTTTCTGCTTGCAGGAATGTTTCTTTCTTCCATCCAGCGGACAAGTTTATCCTGCAATGGATAAAAATCATCTGCCATAGGAATTTTTCCGTCAATTAAGAAAAAAGGATGTATGTGTTCTTTATTTTGAACAGACACGATTTTATCTACAAAACCTTTGTCAGTCAGGTTGAACGAGATTGTCGGTATGTTTTTGTGATACATCGTGTAAATCATATTGTTTTATTTCCGTACTGTAATTTAACATCTAATCTATCATAAAACAAGGTTACAAACAGCAGTTCCATTTCTATCATTTATATGGTACAAATCCAAAGTTGAACTTGAAATTTGTACCATTTTTTCTATAATTAAATTATGCAGAACACAAAAAGACAAATAGAATCAGAACTTAAACGATGTGCTCAATATTTTCCTGTTGTTACAATATTAGGACCACGTCAATCTGGCAAAACTACACTTGCAAAGATGTTTTTTCCAACTTATCAATATGTGAACCTTGAAGACCCGGAAATTTTTACTCTTGCACAAAA
>CAYZXM010000039.1:0-19526 GCA_964482455.1 uncultured Treponema sp.
TGAAAAAGTGGCACAAATTAAAAAATCGGTGTGCCACTTTTGTGCCTATGGTGTGCCACTTTGCACAGCCCTTTTTTTATGTAAATTATTTTAGATAATAAAGATTACATTGGTAAAATTTTGTGTTATAGTTCATTTATACGGCAACAATCGCCGTAATGTTACGGCGATAAAATTTTGAAACGTTGGATATTCCTACAGGATTCTATAAGGTAAAACAATTTAGGAGTGTACAGAAATGTCTTATCAGGAAAATTTTAAGATTGAATATATTAATGCTGATTTTAAAAGTGGTTATCCTGAAAAAAGAGATTGCTTTTATGCTGTGCGAAATTATGTTACAGATAAAAACAAGCAGTCTAAAATCTGTGCATTGTACGGAATCCGCCGAACTGGAAAAACTGTTTTAATGCAGCAGGTTATAGAAAGTCTTTTGGAAGAAGAAAAAAATAAAACTGTCTTTATAACTTGTAATGAAGAAACTGATATTCACGATGTCATTATATTTATAGATGAAGCAATCAAAAAAGGATATAAATATTTTTTTATTGATGAGATTACTTACGCAAAGGATTTTCAAAAGATTGGAGAAATCTTTTCTGATAACTTTGTGAACTTTCATAATGCAAGAATTGTTGTTACTGGAACAGATTCTCTTGGTCTTTCTTTAACTTCTCATTCAATTTTGTATGACCGAGTTTTGTTTGTTCCAACAACATTTACAACTTATCCCGAATATTCAAGGATTATGAATTGTAATTCTTTTGATGAATATATTGTTCGTGGTACAACTTTCTATTCTCAGACCTATGAAAATATAGAAACAACAAGAAAATATATTGAAACTTCAATAGTAAAAAACTTAATCAACTCAATAGAGAAAAGCGAAGGCAGAAATAATTTTCAACCTGAATTGACGGAACTTTATGATAATGAAGAACTTGAAACGGCAATTCAGTTGATGGTCAATAAATACAATAAGCAATTAATATTGAAATCCTTAAAAACGACTTTTGAAAGTGGAATATTATCACGAGGAATTGATGTTGCAGGAAAAAATGACACAAGTATTTTTAGAAATGTTGATAAAAATCAAATTAATAAAAATCTTTCAAAGTTACTGAAAATAATTGAACCTGAAAATATAAAAACAACTCTTTCAAAAAAACACTTGGAAGAGATTAATGAGCTTTTGTCCGAAATGGATATTTTGAAAATCATTCCAGTTGTTTCAAATTTCAATAACCGTGAAATCTCAGAACCGATGAAGATAATTGCTCATCCTGGAATGTATCACGCGAATTTAAAGTATACTCTTGAAGAATTAAGAGAAAACGCAAATTGGATTTCTGGTACAAGTGATGACCAAAAAAACTTCTTGATTAAAAAAGTTTATGAAGTTGCAGTGGGCGACTTAATGGAAAATTTTATTATTGCTAATGTTAATGAAATCTTGAACAAGTCAAAAGTTGTGACTAAGGAAGATATTTTTATGGAATCTTCTGGACGCTGGTTTATATCAAAATATGAAATGAAAGATTCTCAAAAACAAAGTCATGAATCTGACCTGATAATTTTTGACAAGCAGAAAAAAGAAATATTCCTATTTGAAATAAAGCATTCAAAAGAAAATGTACCAGAACAGAGTAAGCATCTTGAAAATAAAGAATTTTTAGAAACTGTAGAAAAAAGTTTTGGAAATGTAAAATTTAAAGCCGTTTTATATAACGGAAAATCAGATTTTTCTACAAAGATTCCTCGTCTTTCCGCAGTTGATTTTTTGAATGTTTTATATGAACTAAAAAGAGAAAACAAAATGGAAATGACAAAAGTAATTGAAGAAATACATCGCCGTAACGTTACGGCGATAAAGAGGACATAAAATGGCACATATTGAAAGTTATGTTGATAATTCAATTCCAACTCCTGAAAATATTCCAAAGAATATAAAGTATCTTTTAGAAGAAGCAGAACAGTTTGACAAGGAAGGAAATGATGATATGTATTTTGCCGTAGTTCTTGATGATTTATGGGTAAATTGTAAAAACGCTTGTGCAGTTGGTGCTATGTCAAAATATGATTGGAATATTATTGAAGAAAAATATCACTATCATGCAGATGATGTTTATGACAGGGAAACAAAATCTTACAAGTAATATATAGAAGAAAATATCAAAAAATGAAGCAAAGTCATTTTTGTGATTTTTCAAACTTATGACTATCGCCGTAACGTTACGGCAATATAAAGTTTATGAACTCTTGATTTTCTCTATTTTTATTTTATTATTTAGGAAGATAAAATAATATGAATAAAACTGATGATTTTATAAAAGGTAAATCAGGTACTCTGGTTCTTAAAAATTTACATTTACCTGAATTTTTGAATGAATCAATAGAAGGCTATTGTTCAGGTCTTGCCAGAATTGCAAATGATGAAAATTATTTACATCTTGATTGGGACTGGTGTAATTTACAGAATGATATAAATGTTGCAGAAGTTGAGCAGATGATTTCTTCAGAAACAGCGTATTTGTTAAGAAAGGAGTTTTTATATGGCGGAGATTTTTGATTTTACTAATTGTCCTGAAAATCCTAAAAAAAGTTATTTGGGAGCGAATGGAAGTAAAAAATGTTTGATTATAAACGGTCAGGATTACATGGTAAAATTCCCTGCGGCACCTACAAAAAATGATGAATTGAGTTATACAAATAGCTGTATTTCTGAATATGTTGCCTGTCATATATTTGAAGTTGCTGGGATTCCTGTGCAGGAAACTCTTCTTGGAACTTATAAAATTGGAAATAAAGAGAAAATAGTTGTTGCATGCAAAGACATGACTCGTCCTGGCGTAGAATTAAAACCTTTTGCCGGGTTAAAAAATCAAATTGTTGATAGCCCTCAAAATGGTTTTGGTACGGAACTTTCTGAAATTTTACAGACTTTTGAGGAACAGCAGCTATTCGACCAGAAACTTATTTCTGACAGATTTTGGGATATGTTTATAGTTGATTCTCTTATTGGAAACTGGGATAGGCATAACGGTAACTGGGGATATTTGTATGATAGTATAAATGACACTGTAGAACTTGCTCCAGTTTATGATTGTGGTAGTTCTCTTTTTCCTCAGGCAGATAAAAATATGATGGAAAAGATTCTTGCTGATAAAAATGAAATAAAATTCAGGGTTTATTCTATACCTTTATCATCAATAAAGATAAATGACAAAAAAATAAATTATAGGGATTTTATTGAATCATTACAGAATGAAGACTGTAATAGGGCATTGAAAAGAATTTATCCTAAACTTGATATGAAAAAAATACTGAAGGTTGTAGATGAAACTCCTTTTATAACTGATTTACAGAAAACTTTTTTTGCTACAATGCTGACTGCAAGACATTCTCTGATTTTAACTCGTTCTTACGACAAGTTTATTCAAAGAGAACAGTCTGTGAGTTTTAAAAGTTCTGTTGCAAAAAGAAATAAAACCTATGACGATGACTACGATATGGAAATATAACTTTAAACTGATAACTATCGCCGTAACGTTACGGCGATATAAAGTTTATTAAGTCTTGATTTTTTCTAATTTTATTTTATTATTGTAGTATGACTACTACGGTAGATAGTAAATTAAAGTTACTTACAAAACTTTTTGAACATACAAAGATACTCATAACAAAGGAACTTGAAAGACAGGGATTCTCTCAAGACCTTATCCAGTGGTACAGAAAATCTGGATGGATTAACAATCTTGGGCGAGGTGCTTATTGTTTTCAAGATTCTGTCTGTAATCTTTATGATGCTGTTTTTGCATTAAATACTCAGACGGATTTTAGACTTCATTTTGGTGGAAAAACTGCACTACAAGAATTTTATGGAATAAGTCATTTTTCTTTATTAAAAGATACTGAAAAAGAACTTTTTATTGATTCAGAAAATAAAAAACTTCCTTTCTGGTTTACTGATAATTTTGCGGATAAAGTTTTATTGCGACAGACAGATTTTTTGAAATCAGATAATGGAATAGACGATGTTGAATATCAACAAAAAGTATTGAAAGTGTCATCAAAGGAACGCTGTTTTCTTGAACTTTTATATTCAGTATCAGAAATGACAACTTCTGTTGAAGCAAAAGAGATTCTTGAATTATTGCCGACACTTCGATCAAAAATGTTGCAAAGTCTGTTGGAAAATTGTTCTTCTGTAAAAGTGAAACGATTGTTTTTTTATCTTTCTCAAAAAGTGAATCATTCCTGGCTAAAATATATTGATAAAGATAAAATAAATTTGGGAAGTGGAGTCCGAGAAATAGAAAAAGGCGGAACTTTCATAAAAGAATTTGAAATTGTTATTAAAGAAGGTGAAATATAAAAAGAGAATATGAAAATCAAATTCAACTTTTAGTAAATTGTTTGCCGATTATTTCAGAATCTTATTGTTTTGAAAAACTTCAAAACAATAAGAAAAATAAATTTTATGATGATAATTATAATAGAGGAATATAAGTTATGGAATTAGCAAAAATTTTTAGTGATAGATTATTTGAAATATGTCTTATAAAAAATATATCAGAAGAAAAACTTATAGAGAAATTAACTAGAGATTTTAATATAGAAGAAATAAAACTTTGTCTTAAAGGTAAAAAAATGCCTTCATCATTAATGCTCTTAGTGCTTTCTAGGTTACTGAATGTAAAAGTTGATGCTTTTTTTGAGTCAGGCGAAAGAATTGAAGATAAGATTGTGTTACTAAAAAAAAATAAGGAAACTAAAATAAAACATTTAGAAGACTTATTAAAAAAACAGATTTATTTTTCGGATGAAAATTATGAAGAAATCCTAAAGCAGAATGTTTTAGAAGCATTGGATAAGGAACTTATATCTCAGTCTTATGCGGCTTATCTTTTAGATGTTGATATTGACGATATTCGGAGAATGTAATAATGCTAAACAAACTGATAGTAAGTGATACAAATATTTTTCTTGACCTTTTTGATACAGATTTATTGAAAGAATTTTTCACTCTTCCATATGAGATAAAGACGTCAATGCTTGTTATTGGAGAAATAAAAAAAGATGAACAATTGCAGGCTATAAAACCATTTATAGATTCAAAAAAATTAAAAATAGATGACATATCTGATAAAGAATTTAATTCTTGTTATGTATTAAAACTTGTTACTCCAGGTGATTTAAGTATTGCAGATTGTTCTGTTTGGCGAATGGCAAAAAATGATAATGCAAAGTTGCTTACAAGTGATGCAAAACTTAGAAAAGCAGCTGAAAAAGATAATGTAGAAGTTCATGGAATTTTGTTCGTTTTTGATGAACTAATTTCAAACAATAGTCTTTCAATAGAGAAAGCTATAGAAAAACTTGATGTACTAAAGGAAAAAAATAAGCGATTTTCTAAAAAACTTGCAGATATAAAAAAGGAAGAATGGCAAGAATTGATAAAACGGAAAAAAAACTTAAAACAAAGTAAAAGATTTGATGATGACTACGATATGGAAATATAATTTCAAACTAACGACTATCGCCGTAACGTTACGGCGATAAAAATTTAAACATTGACTGATTTACAAAAAATTTTATAAATTCTTTTTAATAGAACTGTATCCCGCGATTGTTCTCTTAAATTAAGGGGGATACTATGCCTAGACGAATTAAAGAGAGTGCGTTTTTCAGGTCTTCAAATACTGTCGGAAAAGAAGATTTATTAAGGCAGCGAAAGCCATATCATAAAGATGATATGAGAGAGGCTAAGAAACTTTATAGATTGCTTTTAAGTATGATTCCATATGGGAATCGCAGACATGAAAGAACATATAAGCCAGTTTTTCTTCCAAAATCAAAAGAGCAACTTTGTATTATAAAATTAAGGAAAGGTTTTGATAAAGCAAAACATCTTAGATTTTTGGAAGAATATTTACCTCAAAACAATAAAGATGAAGTTATTGAAAAACCGAAACTTTTTTCTAATGGAGAAGTTGATAACGTCTTTGTTGAAGGGTATAAGGAAAATATGACGGACTTGCATTACAAGTTTATTATTTCTCCAGAAAATCCAAATGTAGATTGTAAAGCACTTGTAAAGACTCTTATTAAACGTATGGAAGAAGTAACTGGCTATAAATTTATTTGGGTAGGTGCAGTTCATACAAATACAAATCACCCTCACGCACATTTACTCATAAACGGTAAAGATGAAAACGGAAAAACTGTTGAAATGAATAATATTTTTCTTACAAGAACAATAAGAGAAATGGCAAGGCAAATATGTACGCAGATGATAGGACAGAGAACTAATCATGAGATTGAAGCGTCTATGCAGAAAATACCGTTTGCAAATAGATATACATTTATTGATTCTGAAATTGAAAATAAAATGAAAGTTTTGCCAGACGAAGATTCAAAATACGGTTTTTCTGTTGTGCCGTCTGATAATCTTATGTATCAAAGATTATGTCATCTTGAATCCATTGGTTTTGCAAAAAAGGAAAAGGAACAGAGCAAAAAGTTCTATCTTGAAAAAGGCTGGAATGAAAAATTAAAGTCGGCAGGTAGATATTCTTCTTTCTTAAAAGCAAGACAGGAACTTCTTTTTACTTCAAGTGGAGATTTAGAACTTTTTACAAAAGAATCAAAACTTGCTGCTGGAACGATTACAAAACTTTATAAAATGAATTATGAAGAGTCGTGGGATAATGCTTTAGTTTTGGAAAACAGGGATTCAAAAAGAGCGTGGTTTATTCCACTTTTTAACGAACCGAATGAAAAGTTATTAAATGCAAATGCAATAGTTTTTTTTGAAGAAGGAAAAGGAAATCGTTCAAAAATACATATCAAAGTAACTGAATGGGGAATTGATAGAAATATAGGAAAATAGTAATCTTGTAAAATACTATAAATATTGGTATTTACATTATATAAAAAATAGTTTAAGATAAGAACATTCATAAACATCACTTTTTTGAATTCCCGCAAAAATCAAAAAGTGAAGCGTGGAATTTTATTGCCGTAATGTTACGGCGATAAAAAAAGAGGTGTTTAATGAAGCAAAATAATGAATTTTTAAGAAAGCGACCTACTCAGCGAAATAGAAATGTTTTGTTTGACCTGTCGAATTTACTTATACCTGTTCTCATTGCATTTGTGGGGATAATCATTTCCACTCAAACTTTTGCAAAAAATGTTGGTTATAATCCTAAATATACAGATGCTCCAGTATTTATAACTTCTACAAAATTCTTCCTTATTGATAAAGGTTATCCTTTTTATAATCCAGGACTTGTATTTTTAAATATAATTTCAAATCCTTTTGATAAGAATATAAGTGCTGTTATTCTACCGTCGCTTTTTCCTCTTCTTTTATGTTCAGGTTTAGCTGTTGTAGTGTTTTTTGTTGTAAGTGCAATTCGTGGATATGGACTGAACAAAAACGACAATCTTTACGGAACTGCAAAATGGGCAGATGACAAGGATATGAAAAAGGCTGGTCTTGTTGAAGATTACGGAGTTGTTCTTGCTCAGTTGCAGGGGGCTGATGTAAGATCAAGTGTAAACAAAAAGAGTGGCTCTCTGGTTCTTTCACTCAAAAAAATGTCGAAACTTGTTTGTGCTTCAAGTGATACAAACTTTTTGATGATAGCACCAAGCCGAAGCGGAAAAGGCGTTGGTTCGTTAATTCCAACTTTGCTTAGATTTTTGTACTCAATGATTATATTTGACCCAAAAGGTGAACTTTTCAACATTACTGCTGGGTTTAGGCGTAAATTTAGTCACGTTTTGAAGTTTGCTCCTAAAAATCCGAATAAGGATACTTGCTGCTTTAATCCGCTTGAAGAAGTAAGTCTTGATAATAGAATTGTAAGTGATGTAGACCTTGTAATTCAAAATCTTTTTGAAGAAGCAAAAGGTGGCGAAAGTTCAAACAGTCAGTTCTTTAATGAAAACGCAAAGGATATGATTAAAACTACAATTCTTCACGTTTTGACAGCGGATAATCCTGAGTATGCAGATAAAAAGAATTTGCCTGGCGTTTTTGAAATAATGTCATTGGCTGCAAAACCCGATGAAAATGCAAATGCTGAAGAAGGGCAGGAAGGAGAACAGGCACAGCCTAAGAATCCGGGCGATAAACTTTTTTCAGAAATGTTTGAAATGAAGCATCTTTTGAATGGTAAGGAAGCTCCGTGGCTTGAAACTATCATTCAAGCTGGTGCTGGTCGTATGTTACAGATGAATCCAAAAGTAAGGTCGGATGTTTTTTCTACGGTATTCAGTAAACTTCAGCTTTTTTCTGACCCTATGATTGCTTATGCAACAAGTCATTCTGATTTTAAGTTGCAGGATTTTGTTGATTCTGAAAATCCAATTTCTCTTTATCTTGTAATTCCTTTTGCACACGTTGATGTTGTAGCTCCAGTATTTAAACTTCTTATAAACTTTATGCTTAGAAAGTTTTCTGACGGTGAAACAAGTTATGGCGAAGTAAAACTTAAAAATAAACTTTTGTTTCTTCTTGATGAGTTTCCTGTTTTGGGGAATTTTCCTTTTCTTGTAAAATGTATGGGAATCCTTGCTGGATATTCAATCAACTTTTACATTGTCTGTCAGGGCTTAAATCAGCTTATAGACATATATGGGCAAAACCAGCCGTTCTTAACTCACTGTAAAACACAGGTTGTCTATGCTCCAGGAAAAGTAGAAGATGCTAAAGTTTTTACGGATGCAATCGGAAAAGAAAGCGTAATTAAGGAAAGTCTTTCAACTAGCGGAAGTCGTTATGCAGTTGCTCTTAATAATTTGAATGCTTCAAGTCAGGAAATTGCTAGAGATTTGATGAATCCTGATGAGTTGATGAAACTTCCAAGAAATGAATGTTTGATAATTAATCAAAATGATCCGCCTTACATTGCAAAAAAATGCGTGTATTACAATGATCCACGCTTTAAGTATTTTGCTTATTCATTACGAGAAGAAAAAGATTTTATTCGATACAAATTCTTTTCAAAGGTTTTGTTTGAAATACCGCTTCCTTTTTCAAAAAAGAATTTTGCTTTTAAAGTTCCTGTATTTCAACGAACTATTTATAAATCTGGAAAGAAAAATCCAAAAGGCGAGGATATTTGGCTTTACAGATATTCTGAAAATCTTCACAAAGGTTTTTTCGTTCCTTTTACCAAAAAGAAACGTCTTATGCAGACTGGTTTTGAACCGCCGAGTTTACGAAGTGATTTGGAAGAAGAATTAAAGGGACTTCCTTCAAATTCATCTGGTTTACAGGTTGAAAGAAAGACTGGTACAGAAAAGAGTAAGGCAAAAACACTTGAGGAAATGAATGAAGACGGAAACTTTAATATTCTTGATTACTTGCAAAAATTTGCAGACATCGAGGAAGAAGTTAGTCCGTTTCAGGAAAATATTGCAGATGATGAACCGCCGCCGTCTACAATACCACTTACTAGGGATGCTTTTTCGGCAGGATGATTTACATATAAGGAAAAATTATGAAAGAAAATTTAAATTTAATACAGAAGGATGTATACGTTACTTCAAGGACTAAAGAAAAACTCATTGCCTTTTTATGCGATAAAACTGGTATGGAATGGTATCTTTTCAGAAGAACGGCTGACATCTGTACGACATTAAAAGATTACATTATTGAAACAATAGAATGTTATTCAGAAAGTTACATTTGTTTTGATGATTTGGAAGATTATCAAGAATCTATTGAAAACTGTTTTTTAACTAAAGTAAAAAATGAGCGGCTTCCTTTCTTTTTTACTAAAGAGGAAAGTCAGTTACTAAGTGATTTTTGCTGCAAGAATAATTTTCAGCAGGAAACTGCGGTTTTACAGACGATAATGCTTTCATTAATCAATCGTAATAAAAAATACAAAGTTAGGTTGGATGATTTTGCAAAGTTCTTCCTTACTAAAAATTATAAAACAATACTTTCAATTCCTTCTGAAATTATTAATAAAATAAACAGATTGGAAAATCCAATATTCAAAAAGAACTACAATTTGTTTTTAAAACATGCAATTTTCTGGCAGATTCATTTTGGAGAAACTCCAATATTAAATACTCTTAAAGATGAGGAATATTATAAAGTTACGCCACAAAAAATAAACTGGATAAGAGTCGGTTTTTCATGCGGAATGGAAGTAAAGAAATTTATTCAAACGAAAAAATATGGTTCAACAGCAACTGTATCTCTTCTAAATGCTATTAATAGTTATGCAGATTATGCAATAAGTCAGTTACAGGAGAGTGTTGAGTAGTGGAAATGATTGAAAATACACCAAAACTTTATGCAACAGATGATTCAAAAGAACATCAAATGGAAGATATGCAGAACATAAGGGTTTGGGCAAGAATTACAAGAAAAATTGATGAACTCTTAGAACAAAGGGCAAAAGATGAAGGGCTATCAAGGTCAGCGATTATAAACAAGGCTTTAATTTTGTATTTAACGAAAGACACAATGGATGAAAGTCTTTTGCTTGCAAAAATGAGCAATATGCAAAAAACATTTGACCGTCTTGAAAAGAAGATTGATGTAAAGCAAAAACTTGACCTTGAATGGTATCAGTATTTCTTCTTTTTTGCTCCTGATACAAAAGGTCTTACAGACGAACAGATGAATATTAAATTTAGAAAGGCAAATAATGATGTTATTGCTATGCTTACGAATTTCCGTAATCACGAAAAACATTCAAAGCCTTTTCTTGAAGCAATTTTCGGCAATATGCTTGAAGAGGACGTGGATTAGAGATGTCAGATTCTGTAGCATTTTCAACATTTGCAGCTGATAAGGAAAAAAAACGGCGTCTTAATGACAACTTTATGACTGATATAAGTTGCATAAAAAAATATCTTGATGACCCTCTTGTTACGGACATTTTCATTTTAGGAAGTGGTGAAATTGTCGTTAAGATGTTTGCAAAGGGCAAAGTGTTTACTGGCGAAAAAGTTCCTCCAAGCAGAGTAAGGGGAATAATTTTAAGTGCGGCAGCATTGCTTGATAAGGTTGTTGACCCAATCGGTGGAATTCCTAAGTTGGAAGCAGTTATTCCTCCGCCTTATAAAGCCAGAATTACTGGACTTTTACCGCCGTGGACTGATACTCCTGAAGTAACATTCAGAAAGCCGCCGAGAGAAATATTTTCTCTTGAAAGTTATGTAGAACAAAAACGCATGACGCAAGAACAGTATGAAATGATATGTGATTTCATAAAACAGAGAAAAAATATTTTAGTTGGTGGAGGAACAGGAAGTGGAAAGTCTACGATAACTAATGCAATCATACAGAAAATGGTTGAATATACTCCAAATGACCGCTTTTACATAGTTGAAGATGTTCCAGAACTTCAATGTGCTGCACATGATAAAACTATGATTGCGGTAAATCCGTCGCATGCGGCGGAAGCTGTTAGAACTGCATTGAGGTGGACTCCAGATAGAATTATCTTTGGAGAATTACGTTATGGGGAGGTCGCTTATGAGTTGATAAAATCCTGGAATACAGGTCATACAGGAAATGTAACTACAATTCATGCAGACAGTTGTTCTTCTATGCTTTCGAGAGTAGAAGATTTGTTAAGGGAAGTTATACAGGGTTCTGTTCCAAAACTTTCGGATTCGATTCATTTGTGCGTACATTTGTCAGCAACAAAGTCCGGTCCGATTGTAGATGAGGTTATGCCTACAAATGGAAGCGGAACTGATGACTTTATATCGTTGTTAAAAGCCAATGGTTTGGTTTAAAATAAAGATTTGTAAATAGTAATGTTATATGCTATTTACAAATAAAAAGGAGTTAAAATGAAAGGTTTTAATTTGAAAAATTTGAAAAAAATGTTTTCAAGTAAAAAGATTGCTATGTTTTTATTCATGGGCTTAGTTTGCTGTTCATCAATTTTCGCAGACGATTTTGGACTTGATGATAAAGTAAAAATTCTTGTGAACTTGGTAAGTAGTCCGTGGGTAAAAGGTATTGCCTGTATTGCCTTAATCGTGGAATGTATCGGACTTATTACAGCTGGAAGACAAGAGCCTGGTATGTTTAAGAAATTTATTCCTTGGATTGCAGGAACAATCATTTTTATGGCGGCAGGAACTATTACAACAAAGTTCTTAAATGTTAATACTAACACGTTTGAGAGTGTTATGAGTAGTATGACTTTACCTGTTGTGCAGGAATATTTGGGGTAAATCATGACAACATTACAGGATTATTCGATTGATGTTCATAAAAGTCTGCAACAGCCTGACTTGTTGCTTGGAATACCAAAGGCGATTGTAGCCTTGATTTTCTGTCTTACGGTATTGTTGGTATATCTTTTCGGCTTTGGATTTTCCATCATTGCAATAATTCTGTACGTTCCATGCCGCTTAATAAGCAAGAATGACCCACAGCTTTTGAGTATTGCACTGGAAAGTCTTTTTGAAATGGAACACTTGGAGGGCTAAATGTTTGGTGCTAATTTTGTAAATATGTTCAGTTTTAAGGCATATAAAGAAAAAAATAATCGTTTGTCTTCTTTCTGTCCGTGGAGTTATCCAGTAGGAAAAAAAGATGAAGGTATTATTTTGTTAAAACCAGGTGCGTTGATGCGTGCCTATTCCTTTATATGTCCTGATTTGGGTTCTGCAAGTCCAGAAAGTATTCATTCTGTTTCGTTTTATTTTAATCAGGCTATAAAGCAACTTGGAAGCGAGTGGGGCTGTCAGTTTGAAAGTCAGAGAGTTATGTGCAGGGATTATCCTGGAACAGACTGGACGAATGAAGCAGGTTATTTGATTGATAGGCACAGACAGGAACTTTTTAAGACTTCGACAGATCACTTTTTGAATCATTATTTTTTGATTCTTACAATGAATTTGCCTAGCGACATCTATTCTAAAACAAAGAATCTTCTATATAAAAAGAATGGAAATGAAGGAAAATATTATAATCTTCAAAACTGTGAAAAGGAAATTCAGGCGTTTAGAGATACTTCAGAAGGAGTTATGAGTCATTTAACTGGACGTATTTCTTATCGTATGCTTAATAATGATGAAGTTGCAACGTTGTGTCACACTTCAATCAGTTCTCATCATCATAAGGTTATAACGCCAGAAGAGCCGATTCTGTTTGACCATTACATAACAGATGACGGAATTGATATTGCAAATACCTTAAAACTTGGGGATATGTACATACCGATTGTTGCGGTAAGAGATTTTCCAATGCAGACTTATCCTGCTGTATTAAGTGTTTTAAATTCAAGTCAGATTGAATACAGGTGGTCAAGTCGCTGGATAGGTCGTGATAAGGCGGATTCTGCTAAAGATATTGAAAAATATCAAAAGCGGTTCTACGGTTCAAGAAAATCATGGGGAACTGCTCTTGCTGAAACTGTAGGAAACTTTGAAAGTGGAAGAGAAGACCCTGCTGCTACTGCATTTGAAGCCGACACAAACAGTGCAAAGGTTGAACTTGCAACGGATATATATTCCTTTGGTTATTATACTTCAAATGTAATGGTATGGGATAAGGATTACAATCTTGCCATTGAAAAGGCAAGGTACATTGTAAGTCTTATAAACTCGTGCGGTTTTAATGCAAAGATTGAAACTATAAACAGTTTTAATGCTTTTCTTTCTATGCAGCCGGGAAATATGTATGCAAATGTTCGCCGTCCTGTAATTTCCAGTGGTAATATGAGTCAGATTGTTCCGTTGAGTTCAATCTGGAGTGGCATTAAATATAATCAGTGGACTAAAGAACGTTTTGGCTGCTATGCTCCTTTGCTTACTTGTTCTACTTCAAGTGGCGTTCCATTCTTTTTGAACTTAAACGTTGGAGATTTAGGTCATACTTTTATTTTCGGTCCGTCTGGTGCAGGTAAGTCAACTTTGCTTGCTCTTCTTGCAAATCAATTTACAAAATATCACGGTGCAAATGTAGTAATTCTTGATAAGGATAAGACAAGCCGTTCTGTTACTATGGCGGCAGGTGGTATTTATGTAGAGCCGGGTACAGAAGACATTGCTTTTCAACCTTTAAGGGAACTTGAAACTGAAACAGACATTTCTTGGGCGTGTGAGTTCATTAAACTTCTTCTTGAAATGCAGAATATTAAATGCGATGCAACAATGAGTGAAGCAATTTCTGTTGCAATTAAGCAAATTAGAGATGAAAGAAGTCCTGATGACAGAACGATTACAACTTTCCAGCAGTATGTAAATTACATTAATCCAATAACTGGTCTGGAAGATATAAAAATCGGAGTACAGCCGTACACAATTAACGGTGAATACGGTCGTATTTTTGACGCAAAGAATACAAACTTTTCTATTTCAAAATGGATTATGATAGAAATGGGTACTCTTATGAAAATGGGGCAGCAGGCGGTAACTCCAGCACTTTTCTTTATTTTTAGATTTATAGAAAAAGTTTATTCAAAACCAAACGGTGACCCTACTGGAGATCCAACTCTTTTAATCTTGGATGAAGCGTGGGTATTCCTTGATAATCCGTTCTTTGCAAAGAAAATTGAAGAATGGCTTGTTACTTTACGTAAAAAATATGTTTTCTGTGTTTTTGCTACTCAGGAAGTTGCAAAGGCGGTTAATTCAAGTCTTTCTACAACTATTGTAAGTCAGTGTCTTACAAAAATATATCTTGCTGACCCTAATGCTCAGAGTAACGTCATAAAAGAGTATTACAAGTATTTTGGTCTTGAAGAAAATGAGATTGTAAGTTTGTCGCAGGCAAGAATGAAGCATGATTATCTTTATAAATCTCCTAATGGAACAAGAATGTTTGAACTTGGACTTGATAAATTTCAACTTACAATTCTTACGCCTGACCACAATTTACTTAATCAACTTGAAAAGGAATATGGAAGGAATTCTGGAATTCCTTTAGTAGAAGAAATTTTAGACCGTAAAGGTGAAACCGACTACAGAAAATATCTTGCGGTTTGATTATCGCCGTAACGTTACGGCAATGAATATTAAAAAGATACTGGAGGTATTTATGAAATGTTTTAAGAAGAAAATTGCTTCGGCAATCGTAATATTGTTTTTTTCGTGCGGTGGAATGTTTGCAAATTATCCTGTAATCGATATATCAAACTTGATGCAGGCGGTTTCTACTTTATACGGTGTATATGATGAAGTAAACGCTACAATAGAACAGGTTTCAAATACATATAAGCAGATATATAACCAGTGTGCAGCTATAAAAGCTTATGATTGGGGTAACTTGGAAGAAAATCTTGCTGAGCAATTTAACAACGAAGATAATTGGGATGGCGATTATAGCAATCTTGAGAATGGATTAAACTCTACTTGGAAGAATATTGGTAATTTTAGAACTAATCTAACTAATGCAACTAACATTATAAACGAAAATATGAATATGTTTAATGATGTAAAACATACACTTGAAAATAAGACGGTGACTTGCATGGGAAAACAATATTCGGTTGCAGGAATGTTTGGAATCGGTAAATATGGTCATAATGACCTGTTCGGTTTTTTCACAGATACAATGGATTATGTAAGGGAAACTGGAAAAGATATTGCTAAAGGTTATGCAGAAAAACTTACATACAAAGAAAAAGAAGAAATAATGAGTAAATGGGGGCTTGATCCTGAAAATTATGCGTATGTAAAACTTGTAGAAGAACAGGTTAAGGATGCATGGTCTGCTTTGATGACAAAAGGTTCTGATGAATATTACTTAGAAGTAATAAAAAAAGTGGCAAAGAATAATCAATCATTGCTAGATCTTTCAAGTTCTGCTGGAGAGTCTATGGTAGGACAACTACAGGCTACTCAGGGAATGATATTGGGTGTACAAGAGTGTATACAAAATTTAGGGCAAGGAGTTAGAGAATTTGGCAGTATGTTTGCAAAATTAGAAACAAGAAATGATGTAAAGGAAAAAGCTGAAAAGATAGCTGAATCTCAGCGAAAGGAACGTCTTAAAGAGGAATTTCAGAAAGCTACAGGAACAGTTCCAGACTGGTTATAAAAAAGCAAAGTAAAGGTAAATAAGATGAAAAAGAAAACATTGATTCTTTCAGTGGGACTGCTTGGAAGTTCTGCATTCACTACTTTTGCTTCCTCTAGCACGATAGCTAATATGGCTAACGTTAACTTTAAGGCAATGGATGTTCCTTTGCTTTCGGGCATGGCATATTTTCTTAAAACAATAGACAGTTTTGCAAATATTGCTTCAACGCTGGCGATTGCATTGTTTTTTACTACGATATTATGGAACGCATTTAGGTTATGGTTCGGAACTCAGCAGGTAAGAAAGGCTGCGATAGACATTATGTTAAAGTGTCTATTATTTACGGCTCTTGTTATGTGTTACAGGGGAATACAGTATGGCGTTTTAGAGCTTTCAATGAAGATTGGTGCAACGGCAGGCGGTGGTGCTAATGAACTTTCCGCAGCGTTTACGGATATGCGTAACAGTTTGGAATCAAAATTGTCTGTTACTCGGCAGCTTTTGGATAAGGCGTTAAAAAGTGCAAAAAAAAATGGTGCTGTTCTTACGGAAAAAGAGGTTGAAACCTTTGCTAAAGGAATGGGAAAGACAGAAGAAGAAATGACTGCCACTATAAATAACTATGGCATACAAACTACTACATCTGCCGGGAAGATGTTAAAAAATGACTTAACCGGTAAAAACGGTGCTGAGAGTGCTATTATATCATGGTTTTATTTGCCGTTTAGAACTGAAATAGCGGTTGCTCAAGGTATTGATAATTCAATAAAAGTAAATAAGATTTACAAGGGAATGGATGATTCTGAAAAGGCAAAGATGAAGAAGATGTTAAAAAACGGCGAGGGAGATAGACTTCTTACACTTATGAACGCTTTTAATGATGTTCTTATAGATGCATCTGAAGAAACTTCTTCTTCTGCAAAGAGTTCTAGTGCTAAAAGTAATATTAAAAGTTATCTTTTTAATCCTTATATAACGCTTGATTCTAGTACGGCAAGTGAATTTAAGATGGAAGACTTAAAGAAAATGGGATCTGGCAACTTGATGATAAGTCCTGGTGCAATGATAAAGACTTCATGTTTAATTGCTTCTATTCTTTTTGAACAGGTTTCCAATGAAACTACAGACGGTGCGTACATTTCAAAAATTTTTAAGGCGTCTACTTGGAAGTCTATTTTTAATTACATCATATTAATCGTAATGACAATTACGTTGATTATGAGTTCTGTATTTTGTGTTATTCAGTATTCGATGTGTCTTTTTGAATATTTTATTACAACTTCGATAGGTGTAATGTTTATTCCGTGTATTCTTTTTGACGGTACAAAAAGTTTTGCGTCAAAGTTAATTACGTTATTTGTTTCTTACTTTGTAAAGATTACGGTAATGCTTTTGTGTCTTTTTTGGACGTATGCAACGTACATGAAGGTCGGAATGAGCATTGCTTTTAATACTGAACCGATAAGTCTTGTTATGTTTTCATACTTGATGTTTACAGTTATTCTAGGTTTTGTTGTAACTCAAAATGCTCCACAGATTGCCGTAACTGTTTTGAACGGTTCTCCACAGCTTTCAATGGGAGAATTTCTTCATGCGGCAGGAACTCTTGCAGCAGGAGCTGCACTTGCAGGTAAAACTGCAAAAAATCTTGGTGGTAAAGCTGCACATATTGCTGACGGTACAGGTAGCGGTCTTGTTTCTGGTATCAATGCTGCAATAGGTACTTATCAAGGAGCAAAAGAGGGTGGTGCTTCAAAGGGACAAGCATTAAAACAGGCTCTAAAATCAGGAGTATCTACTACAGGGTCTGCTTGGGGAAGTGGCATTGCAAACTCTGCAAGCCGTTTAGTGCTTGGGCGTGATGTTGCTCAGAATAAGGCTACTAGTGGTGGATTTAGAAGAGGAAATGCAAGTTCAGTTGCACAATCTAATGAAGGTAAGTGGAGTAAAGAACAGAGAGAACAATATACAAATGCTGCTGGCGTAGACGGTAAGAATTCTATGGAAAATGTTAGGCTTGCTGCAAAATTCAATGCAATGGCTGCAAATAAAAACTCTCCAGCAAATGTGCCTAACGAAAATGGAAATAATCAACCTACAGATGCAACTGAAAAAGTGGATCAGACTAGACAGTCAGGTACTCAGTCATCAGATACTCAATCAAATGCTTAAGGCATAAAAAAAACTGTGGAACAGTAATCTTTTTCCGCAGTTTTTTTTATTTCTCTTTATCTAAATTTAATAGATATTACCATGGTATATCCAACGGATAGTCATTATCTACTTGTGTCTTTCTTTGTACAGATTGAGTAGGGGAAGTCGTGCATTTTCTTTTGAATACTGCTCCTACTGCTCCAGGTAAAGAAGGGCTACTACTATTAACTAATGATACAAGTTCCCAGCCATTTTTTCCCAGTTCATTTATTTTTTGCCAGTCTTCCTCATCACCATTAGTATATTTCATTTTATATCTTTTATATTCCCATGCGTCAGCCATAATAACCTCGTTAAAAATGTTCTGCCTTCCAAAATGTTATTATTTAGAAGGCAGTGTTTTAATATGTTTTTATTTTGTCTTTAATGTTACAATACCGTTTTGTACTGCGTTAGTATCAGTTATCATAAAGGCACTTGTAATGATTGTTGTGTAATCGCCACTTTTAGCGGTAAGAGTAATTTCGTCATCACTTTTTGATACAGTAAATACAGCTTCAGCAGTAATACTATTCTGTGTGAAGTTCATTGTAAGTTCATCATCAGTTTGTGAATATGAACCTGTCTTAGTTCGTCCGTTGTAACTGTAAGTCCATGTACTGTTATTAAAGGTAATAGTAGATGAACTAGCTTCAGTAATGTTGTATTTACCACTTAAAACAACTGTATCATCTTTTTTGTCAGTTCCAGTGTCATCTGTACTAGAGTCGGTGTTTGTGATTTTTTGATAGTGGTAATATTCTTTAACCGGTGCCTGTCCATATTGGCTAACTGAACCATCAGTTATATATAAAGCATATAAATCATTATTTATGAGTTTATAAAATCTAGTAGAACCATTTCGTAGAACTATATCTGAATCTGCAAATTTTATTCCCATAGTTTTTTCAAAGTCTTTTATTGCAGATTTCAATATTTTACAGGCATCGACTTCTTTGTTTACAATTTCTGAAATCTCAAGGTTGTGTTCTCCTGCGGTGTCAGAAGTATTATAAATAGTAAAAGTTTCGTCTTTTATTTTTTTGTAAACATCTGACATATTTGAAAATGGAATTAGATTTAGATATTTTTTATTATTTTCATAATTGTCAGATTTATTGAGTTTGATTATATCATTTATTTGGTAAGACAAATCATGAGAACCATTTACAGATAAACTTGTATAAGTAAATTTAAAATCATCATTATCTATAGATTTCTGTTTATAATATTTGATGTCTTCGTTGTCATCGTCAATAACTATTGGAAGCCAGCAAGAACAATCGTCTAAAACAATTTTGTATTCGCCTTG
>CAYZXM010000040.1:0-18912 GCA_964482455.1 uncultured Treponema sp.
CTGACGGAACATATTCAAGTTCAACAATTACGGCAAGCGGAACATATTCTTTAAGTGTACCAGGAAACGGATTTGCATTCATTGAACAGCAGTAAATAAAAATCCACTTTATACAAATCTTGCTTTAAGGTATAGTTTTTTTAAGGCATTTAAAAAAGTGTCAAAATCATTGTGGAGTAAAAAAGTATGAACTGCGATTTTATAAAAAAACTTGCCATTCCGTCTGAAATAAAAGAGATGTTTCCTGTTACAAAAGAAATGGAACAGACTGTTCAGGCACGGCAAAAGCAAATTGAAGCAATTTTTGAAGGTAAGGATTCAAGAAAACTTCTTATAATTGGACCATGTTCTGCGGATAATGAAGAAAGTGTAATTGATTATGTTTCAAGACTTGTTAAAGTTCAGGAAAAGGTAAAGGATAAGATTTTTATTATTCCGCGAATTTATACAAACAAGCCTCGTACTACTGGTGAAGGCTACAAAGGTATGCTTCACCAGCCTGATCCAAACGAAAAACCTGACCTTGTAAAAGGTATTATTGCAACCCGACATCTTCATATGAGGGCGTTAAAAGAAACTGGTTTTTCTTGTGCAGATGAAATGCTTTATCCTGAAAATTACAAATACCTTGATGACCTTTTAGCATATGTTGCAATTGGTGCCCGCTCCGTAGAAGATCAGCAGCACAGACTTGTTGCTAGTGCAATTAATGTTCCTACAGGAATGAAAAATCCTACTTCTGGTGATTATTCTGTTATGATGAACGCAATTCATGCTGCTCAAGGTCATCACACATTTATTTATCGTGGCTGGGAAGTTCATTCAAATGGTAACGATTATTGCCACGCAATTTTACGCGGTTATACAAATAAAATGGGAAAATCTCGCCCTAACTATCATTATGAAGATATTATCCGCCTTTGCGATGCTTATGATGCAGAACCAACTTTAAAAAATCCTGCGGTTATTATCGACTGTAACCACGCAAATTCAGGAAAGAATCCGTTTGAACAGCCTAGAATCGTAAATGACGTCCTAAATTCTGCAAAGCATAGCGAAAGAATTAGTAAACTTGTAAAAGGTTTTATGATTGAAAGTTACATAGAAGACGGAAATCAAAAGCCAGGTGACGGTTGTTATGGTAAATCTATTACAGATGCTTGTCTTGGCTGGGAAAAATCTGAAAAGATGATATACGACATTGCAGATTCTCTGTAATTTTCATTATTAAAGGCTGGAGTTTTATTATGGAAAAAGTTGTTTTTACAAATCCGTTTGTAATCGTTTTTGTTATAGGAACTGCTCTTACTTTTTTATTAAGGCATTTCTTGGAATTTATCGATTGGAAGGCTCGTGTTAAAAATGGTGGAAATCTTCCTGAACGATTAAAAAGCATACCGGCAGCATCTGTTTTAGATGCAGAAAAACTTAAGAAAATCAGTGCATACGAAGATGCAAAATACTTTTTTTGGATTCCGCGTTCATTGTGTACGGTTTTTCTTACTTTTGTACTGGTTCTTTCTGGTTTTTATCCGTGGCTTTTTAATCTTGTATGCCGTTTTACAGGATTTCCTGCTGGCTTTTGGTCAACATATTTTTGTATGTTCATTTTTTTGCTTCTTGCCGGAATTCCTTCTTCTATTCTTGATTTACCGTTTGACCTTGTAAGAGAGTTCAAAATTGAAAAATCATTTGGCTTTTCTAATATGACTTTTAAGTTATGGGTTTTGGATTCTATTAAAGGTCTTGCCGCCTCTCTTGTAATTTCTCTGATTTTGCTTTTGGGTATGACGGCAGTATTAGTGTTCTTTCCAAAAACTTGGTGGATTTTCCTTACGGTATTAATTTTCATTTTTACTTTTGTAATGATGATTTTATATCCGCTTGTAATTGCTCCGATTTTTAATAAGTTTTCTCCGCTTGAAGACGGTGAACTTAAAGAAAAGATTTGTGCTCTTATGAATAATCTTGGTTTTAAGTCTGCAGGTATTTTTGTAATGGACGCGTCTAAACGAAGCGGTCATTCTAATGCGTACTTTACAGGTTTTGGAAAATCAAAGCGAATTGTTCTTTATGATACTCTTATAAAACAGCTTACTACTGATGAACTTGTTGCAGTTTTAGGACACGAACTTGGACATTACAAAATGCATCATATTATCCGTAAGTTTATTGTTTTAATTCCAATTGAACTTATTTTAATGTTCGTTCTTTATAAAATTGCTCAGTCAACTTTGATTTATACAGGTTTTGGCTTTGCTTTTGCTGGTGTAAAAATTGAAACTGTGCAGTTTATTGGTTTGTTCCTTGCAAATATGGTTGCTTCTTCTGTTACAGAAATTCTTTCGCCGGTAATGAATCTTTCAAGCAGAAAAGATGAATATGCAGCAGATAAGTTTTCTGCAGAATTAACAGGGCACCCTGAAGATTTAATTAGTGCTCTTGTAAAGTTAAACAGCGAAAACTTAAGCGAACTTTTGCCGCCAAAACTTTACGTCTTATGGAATTACGACCATCCAAGCCTTATGGAACGAATTGAAGCGTTAGACAAAATTGCTTTATCTAAAAAACAGGAATAGAATTTTATTCTTTGTATTTTAGTTCAAAGTATTCTAAGCCATCGCAGGTTGTAGAAAGAACGGCTTTTATTCTTTCCCTGCAAAGTTCTGCTATGGTTTTGAACTTTCCGCTTTTTTGAATGCATTCTGCTTTTTGAATCAGAATGCATTTTCTTTTTCCGCCGTCTGTTTTGTTTTGTTCAACGGTTGCTTCTAATGTTGAACCGCTTCCAGCAAAGAAATCCAGGATAATAGCGTTTTTATCCATATTTGTAATTTGAATAAAATGCTGGATTAAGTTTACAGGTTTTGGATTATCAAAAGATTTTTTTTCGTTAAGAAGAGAATCTAAATGATTTTGTGCCTGCCGTGTCGATTCTGAATCTATGATTATGTTTTTTGGAATTATTTTTAATGTTTGCCCATTAAATATTTTTCGACGTGGAACGTTTTTGCATTCTGGGGCTTTTCCCCAATAGATTTTATTTTCATCTATAAGTTTTTGCATTTCGTCTTTAGAAATAAGCCATTGCCTTTTCCAATGAATGCCAGAAGGGGATACAACTTCGTAAAAGTTTTCGCTTTTTGGGTTTGACCTTTTTTCGCTAAAACTTATGCTGCCAGAAAACCAAGTTCCCCGCTCATCATTATCAGGGTTTGTTTCTGCCCAGTCCGTTTTTTTATATTCAATAAAAGATTCCAGTTTCTTTTTATTTTTTGCATAACACAAGTTTGACTGCTGCATTGTGCGGCTCCAGCGGTCTTTTTTACCTTTTCCGCAAAGCCACATAAAGTCGTTTATAAAGTTTTCTTCGCCAAAAATCTTATCGCAAAGAATCTTTAAAAGATGAACTTGCTCGCCACCGATTGCAATAAAAATGCAGCCAGTGTCTTTTAAAAGAGCTTTTGCTTGTGTAAGCCTTCTGCTTATAAAACTTAGCCATTCATCAACGCTCATATTGTCGCTGTAGGTAAATTGTTTTCCAGTGTTGTACGGCGGGTCTGTGTAAATTAAATCAATCTTATTTGTGTATTTTTTACAGAGCAGTTTTAAGGCAGGGTAATTGTCGCCTTCTATAAAAATATGTTTTGTGCTGTTTTCATTTGTTTTTTGTTCGGGCGTAAAAATTGACTTTTCATCGTTTTTTACAAGTGAAAAGTGTTCTATAAAATCAGAAGAGTCGGCTTTTTCTTTAAAATCTGTCCATGAAATTGAAAAACTCATTTTTACAGTATATTATATTTTTATGAAAAAAAAGGCGATTATTTACACTTCAAATTTTGAAAAACTTGCAACTCTTTCGCAGTATTTAGTTCACGACAACTGGGAAATTCTTTCTGCTGGGGATGCTGCAAAGTTTCTTGCAGAAAATAACATTCCGTATACTTATACAAAACAACTTGAACTTAATGCAAACTCTGATGATGGTTTTATTCCGCTTGTGCATATGATTCTTGCGTCAGGTAGAAATTTGCTTTCTAGTTCGATAAATGCTGATTCTGTTATTGACCTTGTGTGTATGAATCTTGATGTAAAATTCAATAAGTTAAACGATTTTATGGAAATTGATAAATCTGATAACTGTATTGACTACAAAACTGTGAACATTCTTTCGGCGGCAGCAAAAAATTATATGAATGTTGTAGTTCTTTGCGACCCTTTGGATTATGACGAAGCAATAATTCAAATGAAAAATGAAAGCATTCAGGATAACTTTCGCCTTTATCTTGCCGGTAAAACTTTGAATCAGATTTCTGCATATAATGCTTCTGCTTCAATTTCGATTTTTAGGGGACTTAAAAAGCCTGACTTTCCGCCGTATTATATGATTCCTTTTAAGTTACAGGGGAACTTACATCACGGTTCAAACGATCATCAAAAGGCGGTTCTTTATTCATTAAACGATAATTTTACTTCTCTTTCTGGAATGAAAAAGATTCAAGGTACAGAGATGAACTCTAATCTTTTTGAAAATTGTTTTGCCGCATGGAAGGCAATCAGCATTTTTACACGCATTTTAAAAAGTCCGTTTACTGTAGAAAGTTCAGACTGTAACGGTTATCCGTTTACAACGCAGTTTACGCCAGCGGCTTCTTCTGTTTTTACAATCGGAATAAAAAATGCAAACCCGATTGGCTCGGCGTTGGGCGGAACACTTTTAGAATCTTTTAGAAAAACTTATTTATGTGAACCTGATTCTTTTTCTGGTGCAACATTTGGTTGCAGTTCCGTTGTAGATGAGGATGCAGCACGCGAACTTGTAAAAGTTGACTTTAGGGCAATTATTGCTCCCGATTTTACAAAAGAAGCAAAAGAAATCTTTGCTCAAAAAAAAGATATGCGCCTTGTAATTGCTTCTAGGTTTGTAAGTGATAATTATGAGCTTTCTTTTATTGACGGCGGTTTTATGATGCAGGAGCCGGATTCTAAAATGTTTACGAATCTTAAGGTTGTAACGCAAAAACGACCGACGCAAAGTCAGGTTGATTCAATGGCGTTCGGACTTTTAGTTGCAATGACCTGTAAATCTGATGCGGCTGTTGTTGTAAATGATTTTTCTGCAGTAGGAATTTCTGCAGGGAATACAAGCCGAAAAAGAGCAGTTCGTTATGCTTTACAAGATGCAGTAGAATATTTTGAAAATAATAAAGATAATCCGCTAATAAGTGCAGATCGAAATTCCGAAATCTTAATAAGCGATTCTGTCATTTATTTTGACGATTACGCAAAACGCCTTGCAGATGTTGGAATTAAGGCAATAATCCAGACTGGCGGTTCAAGCAGTGATGAACAGTTTATTCAATATTGCAACGAACACGACATTTCTATGATTTTTACTGGAATTCAACATCTTGCTTTATAATTCGAGGGCTTTATGCTTTACTATTTAGGTTCATATTTACAGAATTATTTTGGTCCGGCCAGACTTTTGCAGTCGTACGCTGTTTTAATAATACTTGCTTTGTACAGCGGCTTTTTTTTAATGTATAAGTTTCTTCCTGCTTTTTACAATGTTCTTCCGCATGACAGGGGTAGGGAATTTACTCTTACCGCAGAAGCTGCAAAAGGAAAACCTACTGGTGCAGGTGTTGTTTTTATAACGACTTTTGTTTTGTTGTGCATTGTTTTTGTTCCAATGGGAAGAGTGCAGATAGGAATTCTTCTTCTTACTTGGATTACAATGCTTACAGGTTTTTTAGACGATAGAAGTATTTCTAGTTGGGGCGAATATCTTAAAGGTTTTTTAGACCTTATTATAAGTGTTGCGGCTTCGATTTTTCTTTATATTGAAGCAAAGAATATTTCTGCAGATGGATCTGTGCATTTTTGGCTTCCATTTGTTTCTCATCTTATTAATGTTCATCCTGTTGTTTATGTTTTAATTGGAACGATTCTTTTATGGGCTTCTATAAATACAACAAATTGCACGGACGGCGTAGATGGTCTTAGTGGAACTTTGGTTTTAGTTGCCTTACTTACAATGGGAATTCTTTTTTATTTTATTTTGGGTCATATTGATATTTCAAGGTATCTTTTGGTTCCACATTTAAAGGACGGGGCAAAATGGGCGATTATGGCGTTTGCCCTTGCTGGTGTTTTAACTGGTTATTTATGGCATAATGCTTATCCAAGCCATGTTTTAATGGGGGACGCAGGCAGCCGTGCATTAGGATTTTTTATTGGCTGTGCAATCCTTATAAGCGGAAATCCTCTTTTATGTCTTGCAACTTCTACAATCATCTTTTTGAACGGCGGAATGGGGCTTGTAAAAGTGTTCCTTTTAAGATTCTTTAATATTAAGATTTTTGAAAACATCCGCTTTCCGCTTCACGACCATATGAGAAAGAATCGTGGCTGGTCTGCAACTCAAGTTCTTTTAAAGTTTATGATTATGCAGCTTTTAATTACAGTCGCAGTAATCGGCCTTTTCTTTAAGGTAAGATGATTTTTAGCAAATAAATAAAAGCGTAAGCGACTTTAAAGTCGCTGCAAGCGTTTTACTCTTTGCTAAAAAGTTCTGCGAGTGTAAGGGCGTCTTTTACAATGTTTTCTACTATGCAGTATTCATCTGGCATATGGGCAAGGCTATCCATTGTACTCCAAACAACACAGTCGTAGCCTTTTCGCCTTAATTCTGCCCCTACAGTGCCGCCGCCAATTCCAATCGTTTTTGCATCTAAGCCATGAACGGCTTTTATTGCGTCTTTAAGTCTTGTTACAACAGGGGCTGTTTCGCTAGTGGCAGGACTTTCTGATTCTTGTATTTTTTCGTATGTAACTTTTACGCCGAACTTTTCTTCTGTTTCCTTAATGCATTTTTCAACTTGTTCCATAACCTGAGCTATTGTGTAGCAAGGTAAAATTCGTGAATCTATGTAAAAAGTTTCTTCACCAGGAATTATATTTACACCTTCTACGTTTGCTTTTCGCATTGTAGGCTGGAATGTTGAATAATCAGGCTCAAAAAGTGGGTCTTTTTTGTTGAATACGTTCTGTAAACCGTTTAAGCGAAGGCTAAGGTCGCAGGAAGCAAGGCAGGCGTTATTCCCTTGGTCTGGGCGGGAGCCGTGGCATTGTTTACCTTTTACGCATATTTTAAGCCAAAGAATATTTTTTTCTGCAATTTCTATTGTAACGCCTTTTTCATCTCCTCCATCTGGGATTAAAAAAATGTCATTCTTTTTAAAAAGGGTAGTATTTTCTAAAAGCCAAATCATTCCGTATTTAGAGCCGACTTCTTCGTCTGCCATAAATAAAAGTTTTACGGTGTGTTCTGGTTTTTCGCCGTTTTTAAGGTAAGAAAGAAGAGCAAAAACGCCTGAAACAAGGCCTTGTTGGTTATCTTCTACGCCTCGCCCATAAATTTTTCCGTCTTTTTCTATAACAGACCAAGGATCGCTGTGCCATAAACTTAAATCGCCAATTGGAACAACGTCTAAATGTGCCATTACCCAAAAAGAAAAATCATCTTTTTTACCAGGAAGAGTAACTACAACATTTGGTCTTTTTCCACTTTTTACGCGTGAATCAGGTGCATTAAATATTTCTATCTGTTCGTTTTTTATACCTTGAGTTTTTAGCCATTCAATAAGAGATTCAGCTTTTTCGCTTTCGCCTTGCCCTCCGTTTTCTGGAGCAAGAGCAATACATGAAGTGAGTAATGATTCTAACTGAACCATATCCTTTGTGCTGTTTTTTATGTATGAAAATAAGTTTTGTTTAATTTGTTCGTTCATAGTTTTAGTATAATGCCGTTTTTAAGGCGATACAACACGCACTTATTCAATTTAAAAAGATTTTGTTTTCAAAAATAGACACGCTTTTTTGCTTGTTGTATAATTCGCCTTATGAGAAAACTGCATACTTTTAAGGGTGGCATTCACCCGTCGGAAATGAAGGAATTAAGCAATAAATGCCCGATTACACCTGCTTTTCCGGCTTCGGGAATGGTAACAATTCCGGTTACGATGGGAGGTGTTCCAAACACTCCTGTTGTAAAACCTGGTGATGTTGTAAAAAAAGGTCAGATTATTGCCAATGGCGATAAATTTATGAATTGTCCGGTTCATTCGTCTGTTTCTGGTACTGTAAAAAAGATTACAAACTGTCTTGTTACAGGAAACGGTCTTGCTCCGTGTATTGTTATTCAATCAGATGGTTCTGATGAAACAGATTTTATGGAAGTTCTTGATCCTTTTACCTGTGAACACGATGCGGCACTTGAACGCATTAAAAATGCAGGTATCGTCGGTATGGGCGGGGCTTCTTTTCCGGCACATGTAAAATTAAATCCTCCTAGCGATAAAGAAATTGAATACGTTCTTGTAAATGCAGCAGAATGCGAGCCGTATTTAACATGTGACGAAAGAACACTTTTAGAAACTCCTGAAAAAGTTATTGATGGTCTTGCAATCGTATTAAATCTTGTGGGGGCAAAAGGTTTAATTGCGTTGGAAGATAACAAATCTTACATAAAACCACTTCTTGATTCAGAAATACAAAAAAAAGGCTACGCAGATGATATTTCTGTGTGTCTTGTAAAAACAAAATATCCGCAAGGTTCAGAAAAGTTCATTGTTTCTGCTTGTCTTGGCGTTGAAATCCCTAGTGCAAAACTTCCAGCCGATGCAGGCTGTATTATTTGTAATGCTGGTACAGTTTGTGCAATTAGCGATGCGTTTAGGCTTGGAAAACCTTTAATTGAAAGAAGTCTTACAATTTCTGGCGGTGCTGTAGAAAAACCTTGCAATATCCGTGTTCCTGTAGGTACTTTAATAAGCGATTTAATGCCGAACACGTTTAATCTTATAGAAGGAAAAGCAGTAAAATGTATTTCCGGCGGTCCGATGATGGGCTTTGCAATGAGTTCTGCGGCATTCCCAGTTGCAAAGGGTACAAGCGGCGTTACATTCCTTACAGAAAAGGAAACTTCACTTTCGCAGGAAGAACAGTGCATAAGCTGTGCCCGCTGTGCTTCGGTTTGTGCAATGCATTTAAGTCCTGTAATGATGTTAAGATCATTAAAAGAAGGCAATGTTGATAAGGCAAAGAAGTTTGGTCTTATGGACTGCATTGAATGCGGATGCTGTGCTTATATGTGTCCGGCACATATAAAAATTGTGCAGAGAATTCGTCTTGGAAAGGGGATTGTTAGAATGAAAATGGCTGAACAAAAGGCAAAAGGAGAAATTAAAAAATGAGCGATGTAAAATTTCATATTTCTTCAAGTCCGCATTTTTCTTCTGGGGCTTCCTGCCAAAAAATAATGATGTGCGTTCTTATTGCTCTTCTTCCAGAAGTTGTTGCAGGAACTGTGTTTTTTGGCTTGCGTGCACTTTTTGTAGTGCTTTTAAGTGTTCTAGGCTGTGTATTTTTTGAAGCAGTTTTCCAAAAGATTACAGGCCAGAAAATCGTAGTAAAAAATCTTTCGGCTGCGGTAAGTGGCGTTATGCTCGCTTTGGTTTTGCCTTCTACAACTCCATTTTGGATGGTCTTACTCGGCGATTTTGTGGCTGTTGTTATTGCAAAAGGTCTTTTTGGCGGAATTGGAAGTAACGTGTTTAACCCAGCATTAACTGGCAGAGCACTTCTTTTTATAAGTTTTCCAGCTGCAATCGGTGCTTCTTGGGCTGCTCCTTTTTCAAAAGGGCTTGATGCAGTTTCTTCGGCAACAGTTTTAAGCGAATTAAAGGCTGGAACTTTACAAAACTTTGACTTTTTACAGTATTTTATAGGAAACCGTGCAGGTTGTATTGGCGAAACTTCTGTTCTTTTGATTTTAGTTTCGTTTGTTTTTCTTTTAATAACAAAAATCATAGATTTTCGTGCTCCTGTTGCAATGGTTTTAACCGTTGTTCTTTGCACATTTGTTTCTTCACTTTCTGGTGGGGTTACAAATGCAGTTGAACAAGTTGGAATTGCTCTTCTTACTGGTGGTTTAATTTTTGGTGCAACTTTTATGATTACAGATTACGCTACCGCTCCTGTTACCAAAAAAGGAAGAATTGTTTTTGGTGCTGGTGCCGGTTTAATAACATTTTTAATCAGAAGGTTCGGCGGCTACCCTGAAGGCGTAATGTTCAGCATTTTGATTATGAATGCGTTTGTTCCGTTCCTTAATAATCTTACTGGAAGAATGTACGGTTACGGTAAAAAAGGCAACAGACGCCCTGAATCTCCTAAAATCGATATGGAATTTGATTTAAAATCTGCAAAAGAAAGAAAATTAAGCGATTCAGAAAAAGAAGCATTAAACGGAGGAAAAAATGTCTAAACAAAAAGATGATGATTCAATTTTAGGCATGTTAAAACTTGGCGTGATTCTTGCCGTTTATGCGGTTGTTTCATGCACGGTTCTTGCTGTTGTGAATAATTTTACTTCTCCAAAAATTGCACAAAATCAGATAAAAAAAGTAAATGATGCTATGGTTTCGTTTTTTTATGGCGACGGCTATTCTTTTGAACAAAAATCTGATTATGAAATAAAAAATATCGGTTCAATTAAGATTGAAAGCATTATTCTTGCAAAAAAAGACGGAAAAGTTTGCGGTGGTGCAGCCCAAGTTACTGGTCCTACTTATGATACGGCAACTATTCTTGTTGGAATCGCTCGGGACGGTACGGTTAAAGGCGTTCAGTTCTTAAAGAATACAGATTCTCCGGGCTTTGGCTTAAAGGCTAGCGACCCTAACTTTAAGCTTGTCAATGGTAAAACGTTTTACGGTCAGTTTGAAGGCAAAAACGCTTTAGAAGTTTTTGAAATAGGAAAAAACTTTGATGCAATTTCTGGTGCAACAATTTCTAGTAATGGTGTTGCTTCTTTAATTAACGCTGGAACTACATCTTTGTTCAACTATATTGAATCTATTGAAAAAGCAGAGGCACAAAATGAATAAGAATCTTAAGATTTTTACAAATGGATTTTTAAAAGAAAATCCTCTTTTGGTTTTGAATATTGGGCTTTGCTCTTCTTTGGGTGTTACAACCAGTATTTTTAATGGTCTTGGAATGGGAATGGGACTTCTTTTCGTTTTAGTTATGAGCGAAATTGTAATAAGTCTTTTTAGAAAATTAATTCCTTCGGCTGTGCGCCTTCCAGTTTTTATTATCATTATTGCAGCGTTTACAACGATTGTTCAGCTTGTGTTAAATGCTTACGTTGAATCTTTGTACGAGGCACTTGGCGTTTTTCTACCTTTGATTGTAGTAAACTGCATTATCATGGGGCGTGTTGAAGCGTTTGCTTCTAAAAACACGGTAGGTGCTTCTATTCTTGACGCTTTAGGAATGGGGCTTGGTTATACAATCGTTCTTGTTATAATTGCGTTTTTCCGTGAACTTTTAGGCGGTGGAACGTTAATGGCAGGTACTGCCCTTCAGGTAGAAATAATTCCTGAAGCATACAGAATCGGCGTGTTTAACAGTGCTCCAGGCGGATTCCTTGTATTTGGCTTTCTTGCAGCGTTAGTTCAATTTGGAAAGTCTGTTTCTGCAGGTAAAAAACAAAAGATTGTAGAAAATAAAAATCCTGAAAACTGCACGGATTGTTCTAGTTGTTCTAGCCATTGCACTTCTAGTTCTACTTTAGATGGGGGAAAATAATGCCTGATTTACTTAGTATTCTTTTAAAATCTGCAATTGTTGATAACGTTGTTTTTATACAGTACCTTGCAATTTGTCCTTTTATCGGTATGACAAGTGAAACGGATAAAGCGGCTGGAATGGGGATTGCAACTTCTTTTGTAATTGTGCTTGCAACTGCGGTTACATGGCCAATTTATAAACTTGTAATGATTCCTCTTGGGTTGGAATTTTTACAGACGTTGTTCTTTATTTTAGTAATTGCATCTTTGGTTCAACTTGTAGAATTCTTTTTAAAAAAATCGATTCCGTCTTTGTATAAGTCAATGGGCGTTTACCTTGCCTTGATTACAACTAACTGTGCGGTTCTTGGTGTAACATTGAACTGTATTGGAAAAGATTATGGATATGTTCAAAGTGTAGTTTATGCACTTGGTACGGCTTTGGGCTTTCTTTTAAGTATGGTTATTATGTCTGGTGTAAGGTCAAGAATAAAAACTGCAAATATTCCGCAAAGTTTTAAGGGAACTCCTATTCTGTTTGTTGCAGCAGGCCTTTTGTCTCTTGCATTCCTTGGCTTTAAAGGTCTCATAAAATAGGGGTTTTTATGAATCTGATTATATATACAGTTTTAGTTGCCCTTGTTATCGGGTTTGTTCTTGGTGTTTTGCTTGGTCTTTTTAAGAAGATTTTTGCGGTAAAAGTTGATTCAAAAGTGCAGGAAGTTCGTGAAGCATTGAGCGGTGCAAACTGCGGTGGTTGTGGTTTTGCTGGTTGCGATGCTTTTGCAGAGGCTGTAGTTAAAGGCGAAGCAGATGTTTCTGGCTGTGTTGCAGGTGGTGCCTCTGTTGCGGCAAAAGTTGCCGAAGTTATGGGCGTTTCTGCTGGTAACTCCGAACCAAAAATTGCTTTTTTGGCTTGTAACGGTACTAAAGACTGTGCTTTACCAAAAGGCGATTATGAGGGGGTAGAAACTTGTGCGGCCGCTGAACTTACAATGCACGGAACTAAAAAATGTGCTTTTGGCTGTATTGGTTTTGGCGATTGTGCGGCTGCCTGTCCGTTTGGTGCAATTACGATGCAAGAAAATGGGCTTCCAAAGGTTGATGTTGAAAAATGTGTTGGCTGCGGAAAATGTGCAAAAACCTGTCCAAAACATTTGTTTACTCTTATTAAAAAAGATACTGCTGGGGCAATTGCCCGCTGTTCAAACAAAAGCGATAACAAACCGCAGATTAAAAAAGATTGTTCTGTTGGTTGTTTTAAGTGCGGTATGTGCGTGCGAAAATGTCCTGTCGGCTGTATAAATATTGCTTCAGGCATTCCTCAGATTGACTATAACCAGTGCGTAAGCTGCGGCGAATGTGTTAGCGTTTGCCCAGATCATGTTCTTACATTGATTGGAAAAATAAAACTGGCATAAAAAAAGCGTTGGGCGTTGCAATGAAATTATTTTACGGTACGCTCAACGCATTTTTGGCTTTCTTATTATTTATTTTCAGCCTTTAAGTATGCCTTCCAGGTTGTTTCTACAAGCGTTTCTACATCGCTGTATTTTGGTTCCCAGCCTAAAAGTTCTTTTGCTTTTTTGCTTGTTGCATAAAGGTTTGCAGGGTCGCCTGGTCTGCGTGGAGTTTCTTCTGCTGGAATTGGCTTTCCTGTAATTTTTCTTGCTGCTTCAATAATTTCTTTTACAGTAGTGCCTTTTTCTGTTCCAAGATTAAGTTTTAAGCTTTTGTTATTTTTAGAAATGTAATCCAAAGCCATAACGTGTGCACGTGCAAGGTCTGTTACATGAACATAATCGCGGATGCAGGTGCCGTCGCGAGTGTCGTAGTCTGTGCCAAAGATTTTAAGGTTTCGCTTTCCAAGTGCGGCTTCCATTACGCGTGGTAAAAGGTTTTCGGGGTTCTGCTCAAGTCCGCAAACAATTCCTTCAGGGTCGTAGCCGGCAGCATTAAAATATCTTAAGGCTGCAAACTTCATTCCTTTAAGCTGGTCGTACCAGTCCATAAATTCTTCTATTTTGAGTTTTGTAAATCCGTAGTAGTTTACAGGTTTTTGCGGATGGTCTTCGTCCATTGGAAGATACTGAGGTTCTCCGAATGTTGCTGCACTTGAACTAAAAATCATTTTAAGGCAGTTGTGTTTTACGGCTGCATTCATAATATTTAAGGTTCCAGTGATGTTGTTCACTGAATATTTTTCAGGCTTAACCATTGATTCTCCTGCTGCCTTAAATGCTGCAAGGTGAATGAATGCATCGAATCCCTTTGAAAAAGCGTTGTCCAAATCTTCATAAGAAAGAATATTTCCGTAAATAAATTCGTTTTCCTTAAAAAGATTCTGCCTTAATCCGCTTGAAAGGTTATCAAAAACGGTAACATTGTGGCCGTTTTTCATAAGTTCTTTTACAACGTGGCTACCAATATAGCCGGCTCCGCCAATAACTAAAACTTTCATAAAATCTCCTGTTTTATTTGTTATCCTAATTTATTCATTGCATTTTCCCAGTCAAGCGAAAGTTCTTCTATTCTTTTTGCCGTCTGATCAATGCGATTTTGTACTTCTTTTGCTTTTGCACCGTTGGAATATACTTCTGGAAGGCTCATTTTTGCTTCTAATGCAGATTTTTCTTCTTCGGCTTTTGCAATTTCTGTTTCCAGTCGGGAAACTTCTTTTTCGATTTTTCGTTTTTCGGCATCAAGTTTTTTTTGCTCTTCCCAGTTTAATTTACCAGCAGATTTTATTTCTGCAGAGGAAGTGTAGTTTTCGCCGTTTGCATTTTCGCTAGAAGTAAGATTTTCTTCTGCCTGAATGCGTTCCATATAGTATTGGTAATTACCAGGGAACTCGCGGTGACTTCCTGGTTTTAATTCAAGAACTTTTGTTGCAAGCCCTTCAATAAAACCTCGGTCGTGGCTTACAAAGATCACTGTTCCGCCAAAATCCTTAAGAGATTCCATTAAAACGTCTTTTGAATGCATATCCAAGTGGTTTGTTGGTTCATCAAGAATTAAAAGGTTGTTTGCACGCAGTAAAAGTTTAAGAAGAGCAATGCGGCTTTTTTCTCCACCGGAAAGCACGTTTAAAGGCTTAAATACGTCGTCGCCACGAAACAGAAAACTTCCCAGCATATCTCTGACTTTTGGAATAAGTTCTGTAGGAGCCTGCTTTTCTATGTAGTCAAGAATTGTTTCGCTACCTGTAATTGTTTCGGCATTATCCTGGCTAAAGTAACCGATTGTAACGCCTGCCCCAGGAATTATTTCGCCGTTTGTAACCGGGTCGATTCCTGCAAGCATTCTTAAAAGCGTTGATTTTCCGGCACCGTTTCTTCCTGCAACTACAAGCATTTCTCCGTTTTCTACGGTTAAATCAAGATTTTCTATTACGTTTGTTTTTCCGTCGTAAGATTTTGTAAGACCTTTTGTGCGTAAAACCAAATGGCCAGAATGTGGGGCTGAAGGAAACTTAAAATGAATCTTTTTAAGGCTTTCTGGAATTTCAATTTTTTGGCTAAGAAGTTTATCCAGTTGTTTTTGCCTTTCCTGTGCCTGTGCGGCTTTTGTTGCCTGAACTCCAAAGCGGCGGATAAAATCCTGCAATTTTGCGATTTCGTCCTGCTGTTTTTCGTATTCTGCAATCAGCGTTTTAAGTTCAACTTCGCGAACTTGTTCGTAATGAGTAAAGTTTCCTTTGTAACGTTTTAAGTCTCCTGCAAAAAGTTCATAGACTTCGTTTACGGTAACGTCTAAAAAATAGCGGTCGTGGCTTACTAAAAGGAATGCTCCGTTAAAGTTTACAAGAAACTTTTCAAGCCAGGTTCTTGCTTCTATATCAAGATAGTTTGTAGGTTCGTCTAAAAGTAGAATGTCGGGGTTTTGCATAAGGGCTTTTGCAAGTGCAATTCGCATTTGCCATCCGCCTGAAAATTCTTCTGTTTGTTTTTGTAAATCTTCATGCGAAAAGCCTAATCCTAAAAGAACGCTTTCGGCTTGTGCTTCGCGTCTGTGCCAGCCGGATTCTTCTAGTTTTGTAATAAGACTGGCTTGTTCAAGCAAAAGATTTTCGGTGTTACCGGTTCCTTTTTCAAGCTGTTCGCCGATTTCTTCTATTTTTTTTTGTATTTCGTAGCCGAACTCAAAGGCTCTGTCTGCTTCTTCTTTTAGTGAACAACCGTGATGTGTAAGACCACTTTGCGGAAGGTATGCAATTCTTGTGTCTTTTTGGCATATTCTGTTTCCGCTGTCTGGTTGAACAAGACCTGCCATAACTTTTATTAAAGTTGATTTTCCAGCACCGTTTGCTCCTGTTAATGCAGCTTTTGTGCCGGTCATAAGGTTTACGCTTACATCTTTTAAAATGTCTCTGTCGCCAAAAGACAAAGATACTTTTGAAAATTGTACAAATGCCATTAATTTGTTTCCGCTTTTTTAAAGAATATAATCAGTGGAGAGATTCCCCGCTCTTTAAATACGCTTCCGTCTAAAACTGCACCAGTTGCATCTTCAAGTCGTAAGCCGTTTTCTTCTGCTTTGTAAAAGAAGTTTACTTCTTTATTCATTCCTTCAAACTTAAATGTAAGTACACCATCGTATGCTTGTGCTAATGAGCGTACTAAAAAGTATTTTACCTGAACGGTTCCGTTATTTTTTGCTGAAGAGGAAATTACACCTGGCACAAGAAGGTTTTTATTGTTCCAAGTGAATGTGTGGTCTTGTTTTAAATAAAGCTGACCGTAACCTGAAGAACGGAAGTCAGGACCGAACATATAAATTTGTTCATATTCGGTTTCTCTTCTTTGTTTTTCTTCAAAAATAAGCTGGTCAATGTCTTCTTCAATTGTAACAAGATTAAAGTCTTCAGGCTTTCCGCTTTCGCCTGTGTAACGCACAACTATATAAACCGGGCTTCTTACTGAAACGATAATCGGAATGTCGTTTAACTTATATGCTTTTGCAGAGGCAATTGTGTTGTCTTCTGTTGCTCCTGTATATGCCCATTTTTTATTTTTTACTTCTGGCATATTAAATGAAAGCTCATTTGTTTCTTCGTCTAAGTGGAAGTTGTATGCGGTATTTATCCTGTAAGGATCGATTCGTCCTGAACTTATCATTGTTTTGTAAGAATCTGGGTACCATGTTTTTTTCAAAAGTTCAGAAAGTTCCTGATTAAATGTGTCTTCTTCCTGAATAATCTGGCCTTGGATTTGGTTTCCGTTGATGTCTGTTTCAAAAATACGAAGGTTGTAACTAAAACACCAGCCTGTTGTTCCATCTGAAGTTAAGATTCTAAGCCAGTCGCCTTCAAGTGCTTTTTTTCCTGAATAAACGGCTTGTCCTTTTCCTTTGTAAAGAACTTTTATGGATTCGCCTTTTCGTAAGCGGTAAACTTGTTTTGCCGTGTTTACAGGTTCCTGACGCATAGGAAGTCCGTCTAATGCAACGGATGCGTATTTGTGACGGTATTCAATGTATTTTTCTGATGTTTTTTTTGCCTTAAACTTCATTTGTGGCGGTGTAACCTGCCATAAAGGTACTTCGATTTTTCCTTTGGAAGAGCCTATTACATAAACTTGCGAAATATTCGACCGAATGTAAATAGGAACAACATCTCCGTCTTGCATTTGATATTCTGGAAGATTCCATAAAAGAACGCCGTAGCCTTTTATTCGGTTTCTGCATGAAACAAAAAGACATAAAAAAACGGCAAGAAAAAGCAATGTAATTTTACGCATATCGGCGATTTTAGCAGAAAAAGAATAAAAAGACAAACGCACGACTGACTTGTCATAACGCAGTTGTCCAATCAGTCAGAATAAGATTTAGTGCAATTTGCAATTAAAAAATCTTTTAAGATATTTGTAAGCGGATATTTACCATTTGAAAGTTTAAAAACGTATTGTGTAAAATAGTCGTTTTTTTCATGTGCACAGTGTAATTTTTTTTGATTGTGAGCTTTGCAAAAAAGTAGCCATTCATTTTTTGAAAGTTCACCCGCTTTGAATAACTTTTTTTTAGTTCGTCTTTCTTGTTCTAAGTTTTTAATTTCTTCATCTTCTTCTTTAAAATGATTATAAAAATCATTTTGGTAATTTCTAATAAAATCAGGATTTTCTTTTAAAAGAGAGTAGGCTTTTTTAAATTCGGAACAAGTTTCGCTGCAATACTTTGTTCTAAGCATTTCTTCTGTGTAGACTTTTGGACACATATACATAATATGAAGCCCGGTTTTAAGTTCTCCTAAGTCTGTTTTGCAGGTTGCAACAAACTCTTTTGAAAACCAGCGGACATGAACTGTTATTCCATCTTCTGAGTAGTCAAATTCTTTCCAATTAATTTTATCCATAAAGAAACTCCTGAATTATAAAAAACTACATAATTAATATAAAACGAAAATGAAAATTGTTTAATTTTTTCTTTGCAATATATAAATTTCGGGTTTACTATTATAACTAGTTAATAAAGTGTGAAAGTTCTGTCGGGTTATTTAAATGTAAACATTGGAATTAAAAAAGTGTAGTTGCAAAAACTAAGGAGTTTAACTCCGAACGTAGTGGGAAATGCGTTCAAACAGTGTGGGAAAAGCTGTTTTGTTTTTGCATATGGAGGACACGATGAAAAAAACTGGAATTGTGAAATTTCTGGTGGTTTTGCTCGCTCTGTTGTTTTTTGCAGGATGTCAGGCTTCGCTTGAAGATAATTCAGAAAATGACATTCCTAATGGTTTTGGTTCAATTTGCGTAAATGATTCTACTCGTGCAATCAATAAGGATGACATTAAAATTGCAAAGGTTGAGGTTACCGGTTACGGCATTACCGAAGCCTTAACTGCAACTGTAACTGACGTTACGGACGGTGCAGGCACTTTTAAGGTTGAAAATGTTCCTGTCGGAAATAACAGAATTATTACAGTTTGGGGTTACGATTCTTCAAATATAAAATTGGGTTCTACGGTTGTTCGTGCGATTTGTGATGTTACAAACGGAAAAACAACTTCAGTTACTGTAACTAAAGATACTACTGCTTTGGCAAATGTTTTTGTTTCTTTGCTTGATTCAGGAACTAAAATTTCAGACATTTCAAGCAGCGATGTTTCAAAAATTCAGAATGCGATTGATTCTTCTAAAAGTTGGGCTTTAATCAATTCTGAGCAGATTGCAAATGATTATAAAAGCGGTTCTTTAAAAACTGCTACTTCATATGTTTTAACACCTGCTACTGCAACTTTTACAAATAATTATTCAGACGGAATTACAGTTCAGATTGG
>CAYZXM010000041.1:0-18606 GCA_964482455.1 uncultured Treponema sp.
AAGATTGCTATTAGCAGTTTAAAAAATAGCTATTAACACTTTAAAAAATAGCTATCAGCAGTTTAAAAAATAGCTATTAACACTTTAAAAAATGGCTATCAGCAGTTTAAAAAATGGCTATTAGCACTTTAAAAGATTGTTATTTACGTTTTAAAACACAATCGTAAAAAAATCCCTTGAACTTTTTTTGTGAAAGTTATATAAATTAGACAACATCAATGGCGATGTGAATTTTTTCTAAACATTAGTTGAAATTCACATCGCTTTTTTTTTTGAAAAATGATTTTTTAAGGAGGCCCAAATGGCAAATGTACCTGAACTTTTTGGAAGTATGGTTTTTAATCAAAAGGTAATGAAGGACCGACTTCCTAAGGAAACTTTTAAGGCACTCAAGAAAACTCTTGATTCTGGTGCTCCGCTTGAGCTGGATGTTGCAAACGTTGTTGCCCATGCAATGAAAGACTGGGCCATTGAAAATGGAGCAACTCACTATGCACACTGGTTCCAGCCATTAACTGGAATTACTGCAGAAAAGCACGATTCTTTTATTAATCCACAGGATGATGGAACAGTAATTATGTCATTCAGTGGAAAGGAACTTGTAAAGGGCGAACCTGATGCATCTTCTTTTCCGTCTGGCGGACACCGTGCAACTTTTGAAGCACGCGGTTACACTGTATGGGATCCAACTTCGTATCCATTTATAAAGGAACATACACTTTGTATTCCAACTGCATTCTGTTCTTACACTGGCGAAGCATTGGATAAAAAGACTCCGCTTTTGCGTTCAATGGAAGCATTGGATAAGCAGGCAAAACGAATCCTTAAACTTTTTGGTAAAGACGTTAGCCACGTTGCAACAACAGTCGGTGCAGAACAGGAATACTTTATCGTTGACCATGAATTGTGGTCTAAACGTAAAGACCTTAGAATGACCGGACGCACTTTGTTCGGAGCAAAACCTTCTAAGGGACAGGAAATGGACGACCAGTATTTTGCAGCATTGAATCCACGAATTGTAAAATACATGGAAGACTTAAACGAAACGCTTTGGAAGTACGGAATTCTTTCTAAAACAGAACATAACGAAGTCGCTCCTGCCCAGCACGAAATGGCTCCAATCTTTAGCACAACAAACATTGCCGTAGACCAGAACCAGCTTACAATGGAAGTTATGAAAAAAGTTGCAAAACGACACGGATTGGAATGTCTTTTGCACGAAAAACCATTTGCCGGCCTTAACGGTTCGGGTAAGCACAACAACTGGTCAATGTCTACTGCAGAAGGCGAAAACTTGCTTGAACCAGGAAAAACTCCTGAATCAAATGCACAGTTCCTGCTTTTCCTTACTGCAATCTTAAAGGCAGTTGATGAAAACCAGGATTTGCTCCGCATTTCTGTAGCATCTGCTGGAAACGATCACCGACTCGGAGCAAACGAAGCGCCACCGGCAATCATTTCGGTTTATCTTGGCGATGAACTTCACAGCGTACTTGAATCAATTGTAGAAGGTAAGCCTTATTCTTCTGATAAAAAGTCAAAAATGACAATTGGCGTTGATGTTTTGCCACCAATTCCAAAAGATTCTACTGACCGAAACAGAACTTCTCCTTTTGCCTTTACAGGAAACAAGTTTGAGTTCCGTTCTGCCGGTTCAAGTGTTTCTTTGGCTGGACCTAACACTACATTGAATGCAATCGTTGCAGAAACTCTTAAAACTTTTGCAGACGAGTTGGAAGGTGCTTCTGATTTTGAAAAAGCATTGAACACTCTTATTGAACGCGAAGTTAAAAAGCACTGGAGAATCGTATTCAACGGAAACGGCTATGATGAATCTTGGAAAAAAGAGGCTGCAAAACGTGGTCTTTTGGAATTAAGAACAACTCCAGATGCAGTAGCCCATTATCTTGATGAAAAGAACGTTAAGCTTTTTACAGATACTGGCGTTTACACAAAAGAAGAAATGGAAAGTCACTACGAAATCAAGCTTGAAAAATATGCTCAGATTTTGAACATTGAAGTTGAAACTATGCTTGAAATGATTAATAAAGACATTTTGCCATCTGCATACAAATACATTGCTGATGTTTCAAAAACTGTTATTAATCTTAAAGAGGTTGTTCCTTCTGCAAAAGCATCTAGTGAAACAGCTCTTCTTTCAAAACTTGATGCACTTACCGGCGACCTTGCAGAAAAAAGCGAAGCTCTTGCAAAAGTTCATCTTGCAGCAAAAGTTTCTGGCAATGGAATGGAAATTGCAAAATCTTATGCCGACAAGGTAATTCCTGCAATGATAGAAGCTCGTGCCGTTGCAGACGAAATTGAACCATTGCTTGGCGAAGAATACAAACCATTCCCAAGTTACGAAGATTTGTTGTATAGAGTTTAATTTTTACTAAAAAGATAATCTGGTTTCATTATTTTTGATGCCAGGTTATCTTTTTTCTTTTCTACTTATAAAAACCAATATATAATCCTTTTATGAAAATAGAAAAAAAAGTTTTGTACGAGCGGTTGATGATTTTTTTTGCTGCGGTTGTTCAGATCGTAGGTTTTTTTATAAGCATAACAATCGAAGATTTTTCACATTCGTTTTTACCATATTGCCAAGTTATTGTTCCAATTGTAAATATTTCTTGTGCAGTCGTTTGTCTTTTTCTTGTGTTTTTTTATAAATTAAGAATTGCACAGTCAATTGTTCTGTTTGTGCAGGGAATTACAATGACATTAAACAATCTTATGTTCTTAGGATTGTTTTTATATTTTTTAGGAATTGCTTTTCTTTTTTGCTACGGTTATTTAAAAACGAACATTCAAAAAAAATTGATAACAGTCTTTGTTCCTTTGTTTTTGTCGTTGTTTGTAATTCTTCCGTCTAGCAGGCCAAAGTTTTTTATGGCACTTTCGTATTCATTGTTTTTGGCTTTTACGTTTTTTCATTTATATAACACTTTAAAAAGTTCATTGTTAGAATTGTTTCCTTTTCTTACAAAAAAGATTTCAAAAATCGATTTACCACTCCCTGAAAAGCATTTAAAAGTTTGTGATTTTGGAATTTATGGCAGGCAAAATGATATATTAAAAGAATTTGTGAACGGTGAATCTAATTATAAAAAAATTGCAGAAAAATTTGGTATAAGCGAATCTACAGTAAAACGTAATATGGTAGAAATTTGCAAGAAATTAGGTGTAAAAAATGCTACAATGCTAAAAATGTTAATTAATCAATATTCAGAAATAATTTACACCTAAAGGAGAGTTCTATTATGAACTTGAATGTGCTAAAAAAAAGACTAGCATCTTTTTTGTTTTTTGCTATTTTATCAGTTTTTTGTTTTGCAAAGCCGGTTTTAATTTTACAAGAAAACATTGAAGAGCGTGAAATATTTTTGGCAACCGATGACATAAAGCGAAAAAGTTATGTTTCATGGTCAGAATTAAATGATGACATTGAATATCTTTTTTATTATCCTTCTAAGGGTAAGGATGTTTACAGGCTTGGTCTTGTAAATAAACAGCAAGAAGAACAGCACACATTTTCTTTTGACAATAAAGATGTTGTTCTTTCTCTTTATGATGATAAATACATTCCATGTTCAAGTTCGCCAAGATACCGCGAAATAAAAACTGAAGACAGCGTTTACATAGGTCTTTCAAGTTTTGCACCTATGCAGGAAAATTCAATATTTAAAAAAGGTTCGGACATTGTACTTCAGAAATTTGCAAATATTGCAAAAAATTATCAGGATAAAAAAAATATCATCATTGATTTAAGAAGTAATGGTGGTGGACTTTCGGATATTGGTATGTATCCGTTTTATGAAATGACGAAAAAAAAGCCTTGGTTATATCAAAAGCCCTAAAAAGCTAAATAAATTAAAAAAGAGAACTGAAAAAGAATTCTTGGCGAAAACGTAAAAATAATAGGCGAAAACTCTACTGGTTGTCTTCAGTTTGGTGGCATCTATTGCTATCTGCTTCCAAAGACGGGAATTTCAATTTCATTAGGAAACTCGAAAGATACATTTCTTGAAAAATTTGATTCATGGCACGGCGAACAGTACGGTGTTTACCCGGATTACTGGTCTTTACGAAACGATTTAAACGAAACAATATTTTTAGAAACAAACGACTTAGAAATGAAAGAAAAGTTAAAAGGTATAGAAAACAGACTGTAAACGCTCTTTTTAAATTTTATTTGTTTTATATATTTTTTACTTGCATATTTTTATTAAATTTTATATAACTTTCTACGTCAAAGACGACAGAAATTTCTAAAAAGATTTCTGTCGTCTTTTTTTTATTTTTGGCACAATGACGTGCAGATAGTTTTATTACAAGGACTGTCTGCACGTCATTTTTTTTGCAGTCTATTTTGGAGGTACATTATGGATACAGCTGCAATAATGAAGGCAATCGAAAGTGTTTCCAGTGATTTGTGGGGCGTGTGGTTTCTTTTAGGAGCAGCCCTGGTTTTCTGGATGCAGGCCGGATTTGCTATGGTTGAAACTGGTTTTACCCGTGCAAAAAACACAGGAAACATCATCATGAAAAACGTGATGGATTTTTGTATTGGTACAGTAGTTTTCGTACTTATTGGTTTTGGATTATTCCTTGGTGAAAATACATTCTTTGGAATTATCGGAAAACCAAACTGGCAGGTTTTTACTGATTATGCAAACTTTGACTGGTCAAACTTTATCTTTAACCTTGTATTTTGTGCTACTGCTGCAACAATCGTTTCTGGAGCAATGGCAGAACGAACAAAGTTCCTTTCATACTGTGTTTATTCAGCAGTAATTTCTGCCGTAATTTACCCGATTGAAGCACACTGGACATGGGGTGGCGGATGGCTGGCTCAATTAGGTTTTCATGATTTTGCTGGTTCTAACTGTATTCATATGGTTGGCGGTATTTGTGCCTTAATTGGTGCCGCTATGGTTGGTCCTCGTCTTGGAAAGTTTACACGCGGAAAAGACGGCAAAGTAACTAGTGTTCACGCTTTCCCAGGTCACAGTATTCCGCTTGGTGCTCTTGGTGTATTCATTCTTTGGTTAGGTTGGTACGGATTTAACGGTGCGGCTGCAACAACTGTTGCTGAACTTGGTTCAATCTTTGTTTCAACAACGATTTCACCGGCAGTTGCAACAGTTACTTGTATGATTTTTACATGGATTAAATACGGAAAACCTGATGTTTCAATGTGCTTGAACGCATCTCTTGCAGGGCTTGTAGCAATTACCGCTCCTTGCGATGTAACGGATGTTCTTGGTGCTACTGCTATTGGTGTAGTTTCTGGTCTTTTAGTTGTATTTGGCGTATGGTTCCTGGATTATAAACTTCACGTTGATGACCCGGTTGGTGCAGTTGCAGTTCACTTTATGAATGGTATTTGGGGAACAATTGCAGTAGGTCTTTTTGCAACTCCAAGTGCTCCAGCTTTTGCTCGTGCTATTGCAGGAGGAGCAAACCAGATTTCTGGTGCTGGTCTTTTTTACGGTGGCGGTTTTAAGTGTTTAGGAATTCAGTTATTGGGAATGTTTTCTACAGCAGCGTGGACGGCAGTAACAGTTACAATTACATTCCTTATAATCAAAAAGATTTTTGGACTTCGTGTTTCTGCAGAAGAAGAAATTGTTGGTCTTGATAAACTTGAACATGGTCTTGATACAGGTTATGCAGGATTTGTTACAACATATACTTCAGAAGAAGTAGAAGAAGCAAAAGAAATTGGTCTTTCAATTTCTGCTACTGGTTCAGAAGGTTCTGTTCCAGTTGAATCAGCAGTTCCAGTTTCAAATGTTTCACCAACAGATGCAAAGTTCAACAAAGTTGTAATTGTTACTCGACAGACAAAGTTCGATTCCTTAAAAGCGGCAATGAACGCAATTGGCGTAACAGGAATGACGGTTGTAAATGTAATGGGTTGTGGAATGCAAAAAGGTGCAAGCGAGTTCTATCGTGGTACACCTGTAGAAATGACGTTGCTTCCAAAGATTAAAGTTGAAATTGTTGTTTCAAAAGTTCCAGTTCGTACTGTAATAGATGCTGCTAAAAAAGCATTATACACAGGACACATTGGAGATGGAAAAATCTTTGTTTATCCAGTTGATACTGTTGTAAAAATCAGAACTGGCGAAGAAGGTTATGCCGCTCTTCAGTACGACAGCGAAAAATAGATGTTTCAAAGATTCAAAATAACATAAAAATAAAAAAGCGGATGTTTCTCCGTATCCGCTTTTAGAGTTTTTCGGTTCGTCTTGTTCTGTAACCCCAGCCAGACGAACCGTTTTTATTTTATAAAATTAAAGTTCTGTAAGATTAAAGTTCACCAGAAACTGCAGCACCTGGTAAACCAATGTCATTTCTATAGAAGGAACCTTCAAAATGAACGCCTTTAATTGCTTTATATGCATTTTCCCACGCTTCGTTAAAAGATGAACCGTGAGCACTGCAGGCAAGAACGCGTCCGCCACTAGTTAAAAGTTTTTCGCCTTCTTTTTTTGCACCGGCAATAAAAATCTTTGCACCAGTTTCAGAAATCTTTTTACAGTCAAATGTAATTTCTTTTCCTTTTGGGTAACTTCCCGGGTATCCGCCTGAAACAACAACAGGACTTACCTGATAACCTTTTTTCCACTTAAAGTTAAAGCTTTTTAAAGTACCGTCTGTAATAGAAAGACACATTTCTGCAAAGTCAAAATCCATAAGAGGTAGAACAGATTGAGTTTCCGGGTCGCCAAGACGTACATTGTATTCCAAAAGTTTTGGACCTTCGCTAGTAAGCATAACACCAAAGAATAAGAATCCGCGGTAGTCAAAACCTTCTGCAATAAGACCTTTTAAAGTTGGTTCAAGGCAAGTTTTATTAAAATCTGCCATTGTTTTTTCTGTAACATCGTCTAAAGGACACACTGAACCCATTCCGCCAGTGTTCGGGCCTTTTGCACCATCATTAAGGCGTTTGTGGTCGCGAGCTGGCAAAAATGGAATAATACAAGCGTTTTCATTATTTTTAGGGTCTTTTGGATTTACGCTTACTGCTGCAAGAACAGAAATTTCAACACCCTGAAGATAATCTTCAATTACAAGTTTTTGACCGGCAGAACCAACTCTGCCTGATTCCATTAAATCTGTAATTGCATCTAATGCCTGTTCAACAGTTGCGGCAACAACAACGCCCTTTCCGGCAGCAAGACCGTCTGCTTTAATAACAATTGGGGCTCCGTGCTGTTTTACGTATTCCTGTGCCTGTTTTTTATCTGTAAAAGTCTTGCTTTTTGCACAGGCAACGCCATATTTTTCCATAAAATCTTTTGATAAATCTTTTGATGCTTCAAGTTGTGCTGCGTCTTTTTTTGGTCCTACGCAAGGAATACCAGCATTCCAAAAAACATCAGAAAGTCCTTCTGCTAATGGGTCTTCTGGACCAATAACGGCTAGTGTACAGTTTTCGTGTTTTGCAATTTGAACGTAAGGATTTTCGCCTTCTTTTATATAATCACAGTCTTTTATTTCTACGTTAATGCATTTTTTTTCATTTGCCGTGCCACCATTTCCCGGAACGCAGACAACCTTTTGAACTTTTTCACTTTGTGCAATTTTCCATGCAATTGTGTGTTCTCTTCCGCCATTACCAACAACAATAATATTCATATTTTTATTTTATAGAATTTATTATTACTATCCAAGATATTTTTAGATTTTTTGAAATACAGTACGAATCAGCATTAAAATTCCAACGCTTTAATAACCGAATCTGTTATTTACGCTCTTACGAATTTTTTCTGCATAATCAAGCATATTAAAAAATAGAGCATTCAATTGAAAATAGATTGAACGAAGTGAAAAACGGATTTTTCGTTTTTTTGTAAAAGAACTTCTGGAGGCTGCTGCACAAGTAATTTTATTCCATTCAGAAAAAATTGCAGGAATAAAAGTTATTGTAATAGAAAAAATTACTGCAAAATGTAATTTTTTTAATGGCGGAATGATTCTGCATATTTTTTCTTCTAAAAAACAAAGCGTATCTAAAATTTGAAGCCGACTTGTTGTTTCAAAAACGATTAACGAAAACAAAGTCGTAACTAAAAATCTAAAAATATAAAGTAAATCAGAATAGATAACTTCATAATTTTTAGAAAATACAGAAAGCGATATTACAAGAACAAAAATCCAAAAAATGAACTTTAAGCGTAAAAGGCCTTGTAATGGCGTTTTCGCAAGAAAAAAGAATATTAATGTTATGCAAAAATAAAAAAGAGTTCTTAAAAATAAGAATGCAAGCGGAAAATCTGTAAAAAAATCATTTTTAATAAAAACTGAATTACTAAAAGTGCGAATTGTTATAAATAAAAGTAAAAAAAGTTTTATTCCGCATGGGATTTTGTGAACAATAGAATTTTTATTACGAAAGCAAAACAGTGCAGGATTTTTTTTCATTCATCGCCCCAAAAAAAATCTAAAATGCTCTGATACTTAAAAAATGGGTTTCGTATTCCGTATTTTAAAAGGTCTAGTTTTAAGCCTTCTTCTGTAGAACCTGAAAATTTAATTTCGCCTTTTTCTAATATAACAAAACGGTCAGCAAGGGAAAGTATTTTTTCTAGTTCGTGGGTAAGAACAATTACAGTTTTTCCTTGTGCTTTTAGTTTTTTTAGAATTGCACAAACGCTTTTTATTCCAGGATAGTCAAGGTTTGCAAAGGGTTCATCAAAAATAAAGATTTCGCGGTTCATTGCAAGGATTCCGGCAACTGCAAGTCTCCTTTTTTCGCCACCACTTAGCTGTCTTGCACTAAAAAATCTTTTTTCGTATAAACCAGTTGCTTTTAGTGCATCTGCAATTTTCTGTTCAATTTCTTTTTTGGAAAATTTTTGATTTCTTAAACCAAAAGCAATGTCTTCCAGTGGAGTTTCGCCTAAAATTTGCGAATCGGCATCTTGAAAAATAAGACCGACGCCATTTTGTGGCGTAATTATAACGCCTTCAGAAACTTCATCAAGATGACTTATTAAAGACATAAGAACACTTTTTCCAGAACCGTTTCTTCCTGCAATAACAACAAATTCTCCCTTAAAAAAATTGAGTGTGATATTTTTTAAAGCAGTAAAATCAGAAAAAGTTTTAGTAACGTTTTTAATTTGTATAATTGGTTCGCTCATTTTTGTTTAAATTTTATTCAAGATATTTTTTAACAGAAGGATAAATCTTTTTTGCTAATGGAATCATAATAAAAAGTTTGATTACATTACCGGGAATGAATGGAATAAGTACAAGCTGTAAGATTTTACTCATTTGTAAATCGGGTTTTATGCGGGAAAAGCCTAAAATTCCAAACAAAAAGCATACAACTGTAGCAGTTATTGCAGCAAGTGCAAAAAAAATCCAGTTACAGATATTCCTTTTTGCAGAAAACTCAGATGAAGTTTTTACAAAGAGTTTTACAATTAGGCCTGCAATAAGGGCTGCAAAAAAATACCCAATAAGAAAACCGCCTGTTGGCCCGTTTATAATTTTATCGAATCCGCCTTTTCCCGAAAAAACTGGTAGGCCTAAACTTCCTGCAATAAGAAAGATTAAAACTGACAGTGAGCCATAAAGCGGCCCAAGAATTAAACCGCTAAGCATTGCCATCATATCTTGAATTACAATTGGAACTCCGCCTGCAAGTGGAATTTGAATAAAACATCCGGCACAAATAAAAGCGGCAAACAGAGCAACAAGAATTGCACGTTTGCCGATTAATGTTGAATTGCTCATAATTGTTAATCTCGTTTTTGTTTAAAAGGTAACAATTATGAATATTTTGGTCAATTAGTTTGTATTGTCAACTTGTAAAACTTTGTGTCGTCTACTTTTTTAAAAGAGAAGCAAACGGGTTGTAAGTTTCGCCGTCAGAATCATTGTGAGTGCTAAAATATTGTTTTGCTTCGCTATCCTGTTCTGTGGTAGTGCTTGGAATAAGGGAAATCCGTTTGTTTTCTGCATCTATTTCTTTTATTACAACAGACATTTCCTGGCCAACAGCAAATTTCTTTTTTAAATTTGTGTTTCTATCAACGCCAAGAGCAGAAATGTGAACTAAGCCGTCAATTCCGCTTTCAAGGTTAATGAATACGCCAAAATCTGCTACGCGACTTATTTTTCCGTCGATTTTCTGTCCTTTTGTAAAACGAGTGTTTACGCTTTCCCATGGACTTTTGATTAATGCTTTTGTACTGATGGAAACTTTTTCTTTGTCCCAGTCAACGTTTAATACTTTTGCAGTAATTTCCTGGCCAACTTTAAGTTCTTTTGTTATATCAGTTACGCGGTCTAATGAAATTTCAGAAATTGGAAGTAATGCCTGAAAACCGTTTATATCTACAAATGCACCAAAAGATTGCAAAGATTTTACAGTTCCTGTAACTACTGAACCTACGGTAATTGTTTGGCTAAGACCCGAAAGTTTAGTTTTGTGTTCTTCTTCTAAAACTTTGCGGTTAGAAACAACAAGTTTTTTTCCGCCGTTAGCATATTCTTGGATTATAAATGTAAGTGTTTTTCCTACAAAAAATGCTGGTTCTTCTTTTTGACGGAATCCCATTTGTGAATATGGGCAAAAACCTTTTTCGCTTCCTATTTTAATTTCGTAGCCGCCTTTAATTTCTTTTTCAACGTGGCCTTCAACTGGAATGTGATTTTTAAATGCATTTTCTATCATACTAGTATCTGCATTTTGACCTGCGATTTTAGTTGTAAAGCGACTTTCTCCATTTTTTTCGCCAAGATAATATGCTTTAATTTTGTCGCCAGGTTTTACAGTAATTTTTCCATCTGAATCTGAAAATTCTGCAGTAGAAATTACGCCTTCGCTTTTTGCATTTAAATCAATAAAGATTGTGTCACTACTTATTTGAATGATTGTTGTTTCAATTTCTTGTCCAGGTGTTAATTTTTCAAACATAAGTTCCTCACTTTTTATTTTAATTAGCGTAAATTTCAAGTTTTTAGAAAGATATGTAAAGCCACTTCTGCTTTTATTTATTTGCTAAAAAACTAGATATTTAGGCTATTAAAATAATTATATTTTCAATTTAACAGAATGAGTTAAAATAAAAAAGTAGGAAGTTTTTAAATTATCTATGTCTTTAAAAGTTTTATTGGTATAATTAAAGCATACAAAAAAACTTTTTAATTTTGTTAATTTTGAATGAGGATTTTATGACAAGAGAAGATGAAATTGCTGCAAAAGCAGTGCGACTTTCAACCTTAAAATCATTAAAGGTAAAAAAAGAATTAAGAATTAAACAGATAAAACAAAAAGCAGAAGAAGAAATTCGCGAAATTAATATTCAATATGCTGATGACCCGGAACGCTTAAGGGCTAAGTACGCCGCAGACGATTATGCACGGTCAGAAAAAGCAAGAAAACGTGCTGAAAAGCGAATTGCAAAAGAAAAAGCAAGAAACGAATTTGAACGAAAAACTAGAAAATATACTTTAGGCGAAGAAATTTTCAGTTCGATAGTTCAAGGTTTAGGTGCGTGTCTTTTTATAGCGGCAACTGCGTTATTAAATGTCTTTGCATTAAGTAACGTTCCTGAAAAATCAAAAATAGTTTACATAGTTTTGTTTAACTGTTTTGGCGGCGGAATGATTTTAAATTACATCTTTTCTGTGCTAAACCACGCACTAACAAGACCTTCTGCAAAGGAAGTTTTTAAGCGCCTTTCTAGAATTTCAATCTTTTTAATAATAGAAGCAACTTATTTAGTTTATTCGTTTGCCGCAATTGAAGCAGGTTCAATTTCCTGGTTATACGGAATAATCGTTTCTGGAATTGCGGCTCTTTGTGTTCTTTTTGCTGCTATTTTTTATGCGATTGCTGGCAGTCGTTTTGAAAAAACTAATATTGTGTTTAATGCAATTTTAGGTTGGGGCGGACTTTTTATTTGTGCAAATCTTTACCACGCAATCAGTAAAGAAAGTTTTGCAATGTTAATTGCGTGTGGTATTTTTTATACAATTGGATTGGTATTCTGTTCAATTAGAAAAGTAAAATATATGCATGCAATAGGAAATATTATTGTGCTTGTTGCAAGTATTTATTTATTCTTTTCATATTTTTTAATGTACCATTAATCTTTTGGCGGGATTCTATAATCCCAGTTATGTTTTGGGTAACGGCCTTTCATTTCTTTGCAGATTTCAGGCCAGGTTGTTACCCAAAAGTTTTCAAGGTCTTCTGTAATTTGTAAAGGTCGTTTTGCAGGTGATAGCAATTTTAATAAAACGCTCATTCCTAAGATTTTTGGCGTTGAATAGCAGCCAAAAATCCGTTGAATAATAACTTCTATAACCGGGCGAATTACAAGTTTTGTGTCTTTTACACTAAGCGATTGCCATTCATATATAACTTTCTGCTTTTTTCCATTTTCAAGTAAGATTTGAGTTGGAACGTTTTTATCGATTTCTGTTCCGTTTAAAAACCAATAAAGAGCGTTATAAACTGTTTCTTTTTGAAGTTTTGTATTTCCACTTAAAAAAGGTAAAAGCCAATCGTTTACGTTTTCTTTTAAAAATGATTCTTCTGTTTTATCTTGAATATTTTTTTGCTGAAAAAAGAATTTTGCACGAATCAAAAATGATTTTGCCTCTTCGCTAAGTGGAATTTCTTTAATTCCATCTTTTTTTATTTTATTACAAAGGGCAAGTGCAAAATCTTCTTTATTTGGGAAAAGTTTTTTGGTGGAAATTATAAGTTTTTCGTAAACCGTAAGTTCATTTTTAATAACTTTTCCATCTTGTAAATACGTTTCTGTTATGGTTTTTGTGTGATTATTTAAAAAATTAAGTGCGTCATTTTCAGTAAGTTCAAAATAAGAAAAAATCGTTCCTTCAGATAAGCCGGAATCTACTTCTGGGGCGACAATCCATTTTGGTAAAATTGCGTTTTTTTCGATAATTTCTTTTTTAAGGTGTGCAACTCGAGCATTTGGAAACTGGTAAAGACCTTTTGTTTCAGTTTGTTTTGCAAGGCGGTCAGGAAAGCCCAATAGAATGGCAAACGCTTTTGATACGTTTAGATTTTTTACGTTTTCTGGCAAAAGATTTACTCTGCGTTCAATGTTTTTCAAAAATTTATTTTGAACATCTTTTGAAGATTTTGCATAGTTTGAAAAATCTAAAACTTCTTTAAAATGACCGCATAATGCAACTGTTGCTAAACGTGGATTTAAGCCGATTTTTAAAACGGCTTTGCCTTTTTCTGTTATTATGCCTGTTTCACTAATGCAATCTAATGTTTGTAAAAGTTTTTTTGCTTCGTTCCAGGCGGCTTTGTTTGGTGGAGTAAGCCATTTTAGTTTTGCTTCGTCGCTAATGCCCCATAAAGCACATTCTAAAACAATATTTGTTATGTCGGCTCTTAAAATTTCTGGCTGGGAAGTTTGTGCTAAAACGTCATTTTTATTCCAAAGTCGAATGCATTTTCCTGGAGCAAGTCGTCCGGCTCTTCCGGCTCGTTGTTCTGCAGAGAATACGCTTACTCGTTCTGTTTGTAAATGTTCCATTCCAAGTGAAATGTTCATTTTGTTTATCCGCATAAAACCTGAATCAATAACTGTTTTTACGCCGGGAACTGTGATTGAAGTTTCTGCAATTGAAGAAGAAAGAATGATTCTTATTTTTCCATTTGTTTGTGGCGAAAGAACTTTTTGCTGTTCTAAAAAACTAATGGAACTATGCAAAAGAAAAACTTCGGTTTTATCAGAAGGAATGTTGTATTCGCTAAGTTCATTTTGCGTTTTTTTAATTTCTGCAAGTCCGGGAAGAAAAACAAGAATTGTTCTATAAATATCAGTTTCTTTTATAAAATTAACTTCGTTTAAAATTGCTTTTGAACAGGGAATATTTCCTTTGTATTCTATTTGAACTGGAAATTTTCTGCCCGGAACTTTAAAAACTGGTGCAGGTTCCTGCTCTGTTCCAAGATATTCAGAAAGTTCTTTTGTTTCGATTGTTGCAGACATTATGATAACAAAAAGGTCGTCGCGTAATTCCATGGCTTCTTTTAAAAAAGCAAGTGCTAAATCTGCATTAACTGAGCGTTCATGAAATTCGTCTAAAACAACAACGCTAACATCTTCTAGTAACGGGTCGTTTTGTATTTTTTTTGTAAGAATTGCTTCGGTAACGATTTCTAGTTTTGTTTTTTCACTGATTTTAGATTCAAGATACATTCTGTATCCAACGGTATTACCAGGTTCTTCGTTTAAAAGATTTGAAATTCTATTTGCAATAGAAAGCGTTGCAATTCTTCGCGGTTCTAGCATTATGATTTTTTTTGAAAACGATTTTAAAAGTGCCAATGGTATTGCAGTTGATTTTCCGGCAGCGGTTTCTGCAGTAACGATTAAAAACCTGGAAGGCGACGCTTTTAATTCTGAATAAATTTGATTAAGAAAAGGTGTTATTGGTAAATCTGGAAAATCAAAATCTTTTAAAACGGAATTAAGCATAAGTTTAAGAGATTTTAATTTAAAAGACAAAAAGTGAAAACAAGGCAAAATGACGCGAAATCTTTTAGAAAAAATATCGCATTGTAAAAAAATAGAAAAAAGGTATATAATAAAGGAATGAACTCGCAGAATTTAATAGAGTCAATCGTAGAGAACTTTTATGATGATGAAGGACAGAGTATAACATATCTTGCTGTGTCTAAAAATCTTATAGAAAGCAAAGTCCTAAATAATTCTGATGTAATTTCGATTGATTTACGGAAAGAGAAAACTCCATTAGCTCCATTTTTAAATATCCTTTCTCATTTAGAAATTTCAGATGAAGTTTTAAAAAATGAATGTTATTCGCTTCAGTACGAAACTTTCAGGTCTTTTTTTAAAGATGGTTTCCCTGCGGAACGAAGAGATCATGTTATTTTAGAAGAAATTGATTACGAAAAAGACCGTATCTGTAAAACCATTGCAGGTCTTTTTCACAGTTGTTTTGATAAAAAAGTTATTGTTTATAATGCACAGTGTTTAAGTTTTGATGCGTTAAAAATCCTTGACGAGTTAGAAAAATCCTTAAAAAAAGGAAAAATCATTTTTTGTTTTAACACGTTAGAAATGGATTCTGTTTCTTCTGTAAAAAAAGAGTTCTTTCAGGAACTTTCAAAAAAGGAAAATTATTTTTTAATAAACGAAGATACAGATTTTTGTGAAATTGAAGTAGAAGATTATAAAGAACACAAGGTAAAGGATTACACTAAACTCTATCTGCAGATAAAATTATACAGAATCTTCCTTGATATTGAAAAAGCATACGAAATAATTAAAAGAATAGATAGTTCTGATATTCTTGAAAAAGCCTCTATTGAAGAAACTAGAAAACTTTACATAGAAATGGGGATAATTGCCTTTTATCACGGTGATACGGATATGGCAACTTATTACCTTACAAGTTTGATTGATTTTCAGGTTGATGACGACGGTGACTGCTACGCATATTATTTTTTATCTCATGTATTTAGCCGTAAAAATATGAATACAGTTGCGTTAAAATACGTTCTTAAAGCTATTGAAAAATCCAAAAAGTACGAAGATCAGCCAATATATGCTCTTAGTGTTATGATGGAATACATTATTTCTGAAAGAACAGATTCAGAATATTCAACTAAAAAATATTTTAATGCATTAGATTTACTTGATAAAAATAATCTTATAAATAATCGAATTTATACTTCTCTTGTAGTTCCGTTTGGGGTAATTTACAATCAAGAGTTTAGAAGAGAAATGCTTCCGCAAATTCAAAAGGCAATGCAGGCTGCTAAGAAAATCGATAACAAATTCGGGCTTTCTATAGCATGTCATTGGCTTGGAATTATAATGACCCACGAGGGTGATAAAGAAAATGCTCAGCAGTGGTATAAAAAATGTTTAAAACTTCGCAAAGAAATTGATGATTTTTCTTCCCTTTTAAAAGTTATAAATGGTCTTTCTTATGAATATCTTATCGATACAAAATATTATCAGTCTTATAAAATTATAAATGATGTAATTTACAATTTGTACGAAAACAAAGACTTTTCAGAAATTATAATAACTTTGTACAACCTTGCCAGAACTTGTTTTTATTCTCATAATTTTGAAGTTGCAATGCAACTTGTTCAAACAATCTTAAACTTTTTTGGACTGTTTGATTTTTCTGACCTTTCTGTAAATTCATTTTTGCCAAGTTACAACGATGTTTTAGTTTATAAAGCTGCCCTTGATTTTTTTCATGGTGATTTTGTGCGTGCAAAAATGAACTTATATAATCTTTTGAATAATAGAAAACCGTATTCACAGGTAGAAGAATATGTAAAGTTCTTTCTTGAAGATTGTTTTTTATTGGAAGACGGTAATAAAGATGAAGCAATAAAAGCAGTAGAAAAACTTGTTGATGATTTTATAAATAAAGATAAGATTCCGCAGGAACATCGTGTTGTTTTTATGGTTTATGAATTTGCAAATCTTTTAAATAAAAAAGGTTACGCAAATGATGCTAAACGAATCTTAAAAAAAGTTTCTGAGATTGCAAAGTCAAAAAAACTTATTTACTTTTTAAAGGACAATGAACTTATTTCGCTAGAAGAATATTTAAATGGAATAAAAAAGTTTCCACCGCTAAAAATTAATCTTTCTGAGTTGGAACAAAAAGCGGAAAAAGAACGTCTTTTAAATCAATTACACAAGCAGTTGCGTAATTCTCAGTTTTTGAACAAATTGTCTAACAATAATGCTCAAAGTTTTAACGATACTAGATTTTTTGCAAATATCGTTCAGTCTGTTTTTGATTACACAATGGCGGATGCTGTATTCCTTTCAGAAAAGAAAGATGATGAATGGGTTTTGCTTGAAGCCTCTGAACGTGAAAACGTAAAACATCCTACATCAGATACTTGGGAAAAGTTTTTTCAAGGCAGAAAATCTACGGGATTTGTTCAGCAGAAAAACAAAAAAGGACAAGTTCTTTTTGTAAATCTTTCAAGGTTTGAATTTACAGGTGGAATGATTATTTACCTTCAGGAAAAATTATCGCTTAGTGCAGAAGAATTGAATATTTTAAATATTGCTTCTTCTAATATTCAGGCTCAGCTTGTAATGTTAAAGCAAAATGAACATCTGGCACTGATTTCGGCAACAGATCCTCTTTCTATGTTGAATAACAGGCGTGCATTGACAAATTATCTTAAAGTAGAAGGCGAAATGATTTGTCGCTGCGAAAAAAAACGAAGTGTTCAAATGTGCGATACAATTTCGTTTATTGATTTGGATAATTTTAAATATTACAACGATACTTTTGGGCACGAAGCAGGCGACCTTTTAATTTCATCTTTTGGAAAACTCTTAAAACAGATTTATAGAAAAGTCGATTTTATTTCTAGGTTTGGTGGTGATGAATTTGTAATTGTTCTTCCAAATTCCAATACAGAAGAAGCTAAAAACGCTGCAAATCGGCTTTACGAAGAACTTGTAAAAAAGGGACACTTTATTCCTAAACTTGAAGATTTTCTTAATAAAAAAATCTGTATTCCAGAAGATAAAAAATTGCGGTTTAGTATGGGAATAAGTTCTAATTTTGATGAAGAAAATATTTCTGATTTAACCCTTACGCTGCAAAATGCAGATAAGGCAATGTATTATTCAAAATTAAAGAATAAGGGTTCTGCGACTGTTTGGGCGGATATAAAAACTGAATTTAGCAAAGATAAATCTCTTGAAAGTTTTAACAGGTAAAAGAGATGGCTCGTAAAAATATTTCGCAGGAAAAAATAATAAATGCTTTTTTGTTCTGTGCATTTGAAAAAAGTGCCGGGGCAACTTCGATGGCTGATATTGCTGACTATTTAGGCATAAAAAAAGCCTCGTTATACAATCATTTTGAAAGCCGCGAATTAATGTACGAAAGAACTCTTAAATATTGCAAAAGAACGATGAGCAGTTTTACTTTTTTGCCGGAAAAATACATTACACTAGATTTGTTTGAAAAAAATGATATATGTTCAATTTTTAATACTCTTATAAAAAGATTTATTCAATACTACGAAGCAGAACCGTTTTTTCAGATTTTTACATTTGTTCAAACGGAAAAATATTTTAATCGATTTGCTTCAGAGATTATAGACGATGTTATTTTTTCAATCGAACTTGGAGTAAGTCAGATTCTTCTTCGTTATTGTGTTGAAAAAAAGTTGGGTTACACTCCAGCAGAAATAGATTACGCTGTAAAGATTTACAGTTCCGCCCTTTTTGAACAAATTGATTTATACATTATGCACAAAAAAGAAATTGTCCGCCAAAATCCTGAATGCGGTGCAGGAAGTCTTTTTGCCTTACCAACTGATGACGATGCCGTTAGTAAAATATTTTTTATTTCAGAAAACTTTATACGATGTATGTTCTGCAAGGTGTCATTGTAAATAACTTTTTTTTTAATTAAAATAAAACAAGGATTTTTCAAATTCTTTTAAAATAATAATTCAGGAAATAAATATGATTTTTTCACCAAACGAAATTCAAGAAACTGTAAGTATGTTCATGAAGCAAAAACTGGACATTCGCTGCGTTACAATGGGAATCA
>CAYZXM010000042.1:0-18436 GCA_964482455.1 uncultured Treponema sp.
ACACTTATAACTTCGTTGATTCTATAATATCACGCATAACCACCAGTGTCAATGTTTGGTAAAATAAGGTAAATCATTTTATAATTCTCTTTCATAATCATCATTACGGAATTTAATTTTATTTTCCCATTCTCTTAATATGCTAGGATTACGAATTATATCTGTTATCAAAATTCCTTTACTGTTCGGCAATTCTTTTCTGATTTCTCTGTAAGTTGAACGAGCAATAGAATCCCTTTGAGTAAATTTTGGATTATAAACACTACACTCTGCTTGAAAAACTTCCTTAAAGACCAACTGTTCAAAAGCCTTTTCACTCTTTAGCACAATTTGATTTCCCAACTTTCCAAGTCGCATTGCTCTTGTAAGAGCCTGAACTGTAATTGCACCATTCAAAAAATCCCTTACAAAAGAAAAATAACTATCATCTGCACGCCAGCCAACAATCACATCGTAAGGCTTTAAGTCCAAAGTGTAATTCTTTTTTACAAAATCAAGAGCTTCTTCGTTTTGAATATCATCAACTTTGCGGTTTTCAATCAAAATATTAAGCCAATTCATTACAGAATACTTTTGATTGTTAAGATATAAGAATTTCAAATTAGAAGTATCAAGCGAATAAGAATTTATATATCCAAAACCTTCTGTCTTTTTTTGGCACGCCCATTCACCTGCAAGATTTTTGTCTTGAGTACAATAAAAACCCTGACCGTAATCGTTATCAGTTTTTCCACCAGCTAGAAAAGGCTTTTTTATAATTTCAGTTGAACCGTGATATAAAAGTAGATTATTTGTCATTTGTGGATTCCCCTAAAATTACTTCATCCATATACTCAACCATTCTCATTTTGTTTTCTTCATGAAAAGTCGGATATGCTCTTTCAAATCTTTCAAGGCAGAATTTTTCAAAAATCGTCTTATAAGAAATATTTCTATACCACTGATAAAATGCTGCAATCCAACCAATCCAATATTCCTTTCCTGGATTATAAGGTGGACTTGGAATATTACTTTGGATTCCACAAACTTCTAAGGCAAGTTCACAGCCACTTACACCACCAACATAATGAGGATTTCCGATTTCAAGCAAGTGCAGATATTCAAAGTTTAAGAACTTTTCAAGATACTCAGCCAACGACATTTTTAACGCTCTTACAGCATAATCAAAAGAATGGGCAACTGTAATTTGAGCATCATTTATGTAAAGTTCACTGTAAGCTCGGTTATTCATAGTCGCATAAACCTCTATCTGTCGATTTTCAAACGTATTTTATTAGCATACATTAAAAATGTAAATAAGTATAAATATAAAAATTGACAACAAAAAATATGAACATTATACTCTCAGAATGGATACATCATTTGTTATTGAAAACAAAAACCTAAGAGAAGTCGTCTTACATCAAATTTTTGAAGGTTTCGGCGAAGAAGAAATTTGTAAAAGAAACGGAATTTCAAGAACGGATTTTCTACAGATAAAAAACTACCTTCTAAAAGAAATGAAAGATAAGTCGGATGCTGCGGAAATTACAAGTTACGCCATAAGACATTTAAAAAATCTAATAAAAGAAAGAAAGTTAGCAAAAATTTCAAAAGAATACAATATTCCTGAAGTAACATGTAATATGATTTATCAAATTATAAACAATAAATACCGCCCAACTTATGGAGTAATATTTCTCTTAAGAAAATACATTGCCCCTTGTCTTTGGTATTATAACGAAACAGAAAGTTTTCCTAAACCGATAACATTTGAATCCCACTTTGAAGAAAAATACAAAGATTATAATATCAAAACAAAAAATGAACTCGCACAACGTAAAACTCTAGGACAAATCTATTTTGATATATTAAAAGAAAATATGCTAATGGCTCGTTTTTGTACTCTCCATAACTGTTCCTATACAGAAGCTGCAAACTATGTAACAATGCGTCACCATAAAAACGGAACTTTTCGTTACGCTTCCCGACCAACAATTCAATTTATAGATAAGTTTAAAAAAGAACTTCACCCGGACTATTGGTATATCTATCCGGATGAAGTTTCTGATGAGGAATACCGATATCTAAAGGAAATGGCACAAGATATGGTACATTTCCTAAGTCGTTAATTTTTAATTTACAGTCACATTAAAGGTCAGTGCAAAATCATCTGGACAGTCAGGATGCGTTACCTTTATTACATCCGTACCTTTAATGACTTTGTCATATTCGTTTGTAATTACGGTATTGCCATTTTCGTCTGTATCAGTTTCTACAATATGTTTTGACTTTGTTGCAAAAGTCAATTTTCCATTGTCATTAGTTGCATCTACAATACCATTAGAACTAGACATCTTCACCTTTGAAAAGTCCAATTCTTCATAGTTACTGTATATAGTATGCGAAACCGAAGCACTACCACTATTACCTACCGTAATTGATAAATCCTTCGTGTATGAAGTTTCAGTGTCATCTGAATCGTCCGAACTTTCTGGCTCTAAAAGCAACAGTTTGTTATTTACATTCACTGAAATACTGAATGACATTGAATTAATCGTGCCAGTAATGTTTGTTTCTCCAGGATTCAATCCTTTTATAACAAGTTTATTTCCTGAATAAGAACAAGTACAGATTGAAGAATCTTCGGAAGTACAAGTTACGCTTGGACTTGAAATATTACTCTTAAGTTCTACAGAACTTTCTTCTCCAGTGAAAACTGTAACATTGTTGCTATCAAAATATGCGTAATTATCATTATCTTCACTTTGATACTTCTTTTCTATTTCATTTAAACCTTGAGGGTCTACAAGTTTCCATGACTGTGTATTACCGTCTTTCTGCCAATATCCTTTAGTATTCTTTCTGCAATTACGAACTACAACATTCACATTTATGTCACTACAACGCTGCGTACCATTAATAGTATCGTACATTATGCTTATAGTTCCACTTCCTCCAACTGTTTTTCCGTCAAATGTAGCAATTTTGTCATAATCCTTAGATTCCGTTAAACCTACATACCACGGATGTATGATTCGGTTTTCATTTATCAACTCTGGATTTTCGTTATTGTACTGAGAATTTATTATAGGATATGTATATATATCATACATCCTTATCTGAGCAAATCCGTAATAATAAAATTTTGTCCGTACTCTTTCGTTTAAATAGAAATACTCATGTGTATCCATAAATTTATCTTTTTTGATTACATATGGTATACTAATCAGCTTAGCTGCTTCTCCACATAAAATTTTCTCCTTATATTTCTGCTGGAAATTATTCATATCATAAGTTAAGGCATTATTCGACCACTTAGTGTCATTATGCTCATGATTAGAACAAGTTACCTTGAGAGGCTCCTTCATTTTATTGTTATTGTAAATTACTGTAACATCAATTCTTGAGTCCGTTTGTCTAAACCATCCAGTCCAACAGCCCCAAGTTTCTCCTGACAACTTTGTATTCCACGAAGGCGACATATTATCCTTAAAATGCTTGGTTACATAAATTGAATCATTTGTAGTTACATAATCATAATTATGACCAATAGAAAATATAGAAGTGCCGTCTGGTGTAGTTGATTCTTCACCAAAAGTTCCGTCGTTTCCATTACCAGAAATAACTATGTGATTTTGCTTTATTTTCTCAGTATTATCACTTGCATATTTTGTCTTTAAGGATTTTGTTAAAATACCTGAATCAACAGAATCATTATCTTTTGAACTATAAGTAACCTTAATATTACTTACATTTGCATTTTCTTCTTGAACTTTAAGATAGAAATTTACAGATTCGCCGTCACTTAATTCAAGATTTAGATTTGAATAAGAAGAGAACTGCCTTTCACCAATATCAAAAATAGGCTCGATATGAAGCTGATCATAGTATGAGTTTACATAATGCGTTCTTTCAATCGGAGTATTTACTAAATCTTTAGGATTAGTTGCCGTTAAAGTAATGCTTCCACCCTTTCCTTCTGTAAGAGGCTTTACATAAACTGTTCCCTTTCCAGTTTCTTCATTAAGACTGTAAGAAACAATTTCAAGATAATCACAATTACTCTTGGCTTCAATTTGAAGGTCATGAGGATAAACGTGGAACTCGTATGCTTCTACTGTACCATTTTTTGGCATGGTGCGACTTGTACCTTGATTTTCAAACTCAAGTTCATAAGTGTATTCGCACTTAATTTCCAATTTTGCTTCTCCAGTGCCGTTATCACTTGCAAAATATCCGTACAGATAACCGTTTCCAATTTCTTTTCCAGTTACTGTAATTGTTTTTGCAGAAGTGTTTACTTCAAAATCAAAATAATCAGACACCGTTCCAAAAGAAGAAGAACCGTTCATCATCTCTTGCCAGGTAATACTTGCACTTTCTGGCGTTACAGTATAGTTTACGGTTTCAGAATAACCTGGATTTACATGCAGAGTTGCTGTATCAAGTTTAATCTGTGCATTTGCTAAAACCGTTACTACACAGTCCGCATAATTTCCGTTTGATAACTGTGCTCGGAGTGTTGTAGAACCAGTATTGCGTGGCATAATATTACAAGTTTTTCCAGTATTTTTTGAAATTGAAACAATATTTAATCCGCCAACTTTTGGAGCAGTCCAAGTTATGTTAGATTCATCATCGGAAGTTCCGTTTAAGACTTTTGCCGTTACAGAAACAGAACCGTCACTCTTGTACATTTCTATGTAAGTTTGGCTTAAAGTAACTGTAGAAACTTCTTTTTCAGGAACAATAATATAAACAGTCAAAGGATAACGACATTTTGGATGCTCTATATTAAGAACAGCAGTGCCAGCCTTTTTTGCAGTAATGTAAGCATTTTTACCCTTTGTTTCATTCTGTTCTGTTGCAAGAAGGGAAATAACTCCAGATTCTCCGTTTACTTCGTCTACACTCCATTTTATGTTATAAACATCTGTAGAAGTAATAGAATCCCCTGAAAGAACAGTTTCTAGCGTTTGGCTTTCTCCAACATTCATATTTATAATTGAAGAATCTATAGAAATCGTATTTAAATCTTCCGATTTCTCTTCTATGATTACAGCAAGCTCTGAATCAGCAATAGTTCCACTTGCATTTTTAAGTGTCGCCTTAATTTTAGCCGTTCCTTTTTTTACGCCAGCAATCATACAAACCTTATTGCTACCAGTTGCCACGCAAACATCTGAGTTGCTGCTTTCATATTCAATCCAAGTATCCGAACCAGAAACAGGAACTTGCATATTCAAGAATGAAATAGATTTTTCCAGCACTGTAGTGCTTGTAGAAGGAAAACTAAACTCATCATATTCCGAACAAATTACCAAAATATCTAAATCATCAAGAACTTTCGGATGTTTTACATGAACATAAGTTGTTCCTGAAACACCAGTTGGAACGATTGCAACTGTATCAGTCACAGAAGTAAGACTCACGATAGAATAATCATCTGCCCACCAGACAAAATCCTGAGCGTCTAACGCATCTCCGTTTGCAAGAGTTGCAGTAATCTGTTTTCCGTCAGTATCTTTAGGACTAAGTTTAATAATGCTTTCAGGAACTTTTATGTAGCAGTCCTCATCGGTAGTGTCTTCAATTCTAACTAAAACCGTTTTTGCGTACGCATTCGGATAGTTTGCATTTCTAACAGTAATGTAAGTACAGCCACTTTTAAGACCTTTTATGTAACAAGCAGAACCTGTACCGTTTATAAAGGCTATAGAAGAATCAGAAACAGTATATAAAAATGCACTTAAATCCGCCTGAGTTCCACCAACCATTTGAGAAGAAATAGTTTTAGAACCACCAGTTTTTATATTTATGATATTCGTATCAGTTTGAATATAAGGATTTGCTGAAACAACATTAGAATCAAGACAAATTACAATAATTTCAAGTTGATTTACACACGAAGAATGACTTACAACAAGTTTTGTAGTTCCAGGAGTTACGCCGCTTATCATTGCAGTTGTACCATTATTTGTTATAACATCACTTATAGAACCGTTTTGGCTAGTCCACTTCCATTTGCTAGCATCATAATCCGTAGAATTTGAAAGACTTGCCGAAACCGTTGTGTATTCACCTTGAATTACACTTACAACATTCTGTGATGTAGAAAGATATGGAATATCAGCAAGTTCATCTAAAGATTTTTCAATAATTACTACAACTTCTTTTGAAAATTCTGCTTTATCATGAGAAATTTTAAGAATTGCCTGTCCTGCCTTTTTTGGCGTAATAATACAGTAATTATTGTTAGCATTGTAATTTACCGTAAATACAGATTCATCTTCAGAACTAAAATTAAAACCGTTTGTTTCAGTCAATTCAGATTCTGTATGAGCAAGAACTGCATAAAACATTACATCTTTTGAATCAGTTTTTATAAGAAGAGTGTCGCTTTCTGTTGAAATGTATGCAACGTCCGTATTTTTATAAACATATTCATTTCCAATATGAACGTTTATAGTAAGTTCATTTTTTGACAAAGGATGCGAAACAGTAATAGTTCCACTACCCTCTGCTACTGGAGTTATTGTTGCACTCTTTCCGTTTGAAGAAATTGAAAACAATTCAGGATTGTTGTTTTTCCAAACGATTTTTGTATATTCATCTTCCTGAATATTATAAGGCTGCACTGAAATATCTTCCGTAGAACTTAAATTCAAAGTAACAACATTTTGGCTTGTCGAAAGATAGCACGGCTTATCTTCATCAATAATTCCAACCTGCTTTACTTCAATATAGAAAGTTACACTTTCGTCAAAACCTTCAACTGTTGCTGTTACTTCCGAAGTTCCTGCTTTTAGTCCCTTAATTACTGCAACACTCTTAAAAGTTCCGTCAGAAAAAACCGTATTTACGTCATTTACTATAACTATGTCGGTATTCTTTGCCTTCCACACGATTTTTTCAGATTCCGAAAAACCTATACCAGAAAGTTCAACATTTACACTTTCATCAGCAAATACAGTGTATACGGTTTTATCCGCATAAATTGATTTTAATTCTCCAATACCTTCATCTTCGTTGTAACCAATAATAGAAAAAATTGCAGGATATTTTGCTTTATCACTTGTTACAAAAACCGTTGCTTTTGTTAGAGAACTTGCGTTTGACGTTACTGTACAAGTTTTTCCATTTGGAGAAAGAGTAAAGTTTGAATCAGAACAAGTCCATTTTAACGAACTTTCATCACCGTCCGCTGCATTTGTTAGAAGTACAGAAAGTTCATCCGATTCGCCGTTTTTTATCATACGCATTGATGATTCAGCTTTAATAGAAAGAGGAATTACTTTTGTACTTTCCGCAGAAGATACGTTTACTAAGATTTTTGCAGAATAAGCGGCTTTTGGGTGCGTAATTGTAATTACAGCACTACCTTCCTTTAACGGAGTAATATAGGCTTTTCCAAAAGCAGATTCAACAAGTGTAGCCGAACGAGCATTTGACTTTACAGATGATATACCATTGGGAGTCGAAAACATAATTACAGCATCACTACTTCCGTCCGCTGCACTATTTTCAACAGTCCATTCAAGATTATTTTCTTCCCCTGAACTTATGTTCGTTAAAGTTATGTTTAATTCTATATCAGACTGACCGATTTTTGTTTCAACATAATTTTGCGTTGTCGTAATGTACACTTTTGAAGAACTTGCATCAGTTTCAGTATTTCGTACATTTACGATTATATTTCTTGATTGTGAAGAAAGAGGATGCGTAACCGTAATCTTTACAGAACCGTTTTTCTTTCCTGTAATCCATAAAGAGTTTCCCTTTCCGCTTTCAGAACCACCGTGAATTGTGTATTCAATAAACTGTTCTGCTCCGTCAGAAAAACTCCATTCAAACTTGTCTAAATCAATGCTAGTTCCGTCTGGAACGCCACTAAGATTAACATCAAGAGTTTCAGAGTTTTTTCCGTTTACAATTATGAATGATGAAGAAGGCTCAATATAAACAGAATCAATATTCTCTACAATTCTGCAAAGAATATTCATATCATATGTACAAGACGGATGAGAAACCTTTATATAACAGTTTCTGCCAGATAATGCAGTTATAGTACATTCATTTCCTGAATAAGTTATTTCAATCGGCGGATTAGACATTGTGCTTCCGTTTTCATCAACAACTTCATACAAAAAATCGTCCTTATAGGTTGTATAAAGCGGATTTTTTAAATCTACCTTAATCTTTTTTGAAGTTTCAGAAGAACGATTTATTGTAACAATATTATTGGAAGTCGTTATGTAAGGAACATCAACTGGACTTCCAGAACAATTTACAAGGAAAGAATATGAAAAAGAAGATTTTGAATGCCTTGCCGTAATCTTTGCAAGACCTTCATTCATACCTGTAATCCAGCAGTAATTACCTTCAACATAAAGAGAAGCAACAGACGGCTTATCCGAACTAAAAGAAAATCCGTCTATATCCGTATTAGTTCCACCGTATAAAGAAGCGAACACTTTTTGAGTTTCGCCTGGCGTAACATTTACAAAATCACTTGAACAATAAACATACGGATTTTCAACCTTAGAAACAGTACCTTCTTTCAAAATTCTTAAAGCACAAGTAGCAGTTTTTCCGTCACATTTTGCCTGAAGAGTTGTTGTTCCTTCTTTTAATGCAGTAATTACAATCGAATAATTATCTGCTTTTCCACTTATAATTTCTTCATCATAACTCCATTCAACAGAAACATTATTCTGCCCAGAAGATGAATCAATCATTAGATTCAAAATGTCCATTTCACCTACAGACATTTCCATAGAGTTTGTGTCGAAAGAAATCGACTTTACATCATCCTCATCTTCATCAAATGAATTGATGAAATTGCAGCCTGAAAAAATCAAGGCAGCAAAAACAATCAAAAAGATATTTCTTTTCTTCATAATCAATTCTCCATTCTTTATTTTGAATAATCCTTAGCACAATTTCTTACATCAAGATAAACTGGAATTTTATACGTCTTTTCAGCTTCTATAAGTGCTGTCTTATATGTTATTTCCAAGTTTCCAAGATAAACGTGTTTAAGTCGTGTAGTGTTATATTGCTGTTCAATATCATCAATCGATTCCATTTTGTTGCTAGAATTCTTTAGATAACCAACAGATTTACAGAAATCTTCGCAGACTTTAAGTTTGTACGAATTATACGAACCGACTACACTATTTGATTCAAAATTAATTTTTGAAGTATCATTTTCATTTTTCAGAATACTATTCAACTCTGTTTTATCCGCATAATTCATCGTTACCTTTGTAACTACTGGCGTTGCATTTTTCTGTGTTGAATAAACACCAAAATTAACTGTTTCTCCGTCACCAATGGTAAGAATCTTACTGTCAGAATCATATTTAGAATATTTTCCGTCAGATGACACGTTTGAAAGAGTTAGGTCATATTCCGAATAATATATTTTTAATTCTACGGTTTTTGTATCAATTACACCCAAGGCAGCCTTTCCGTCTATTACAGAAGGATTATATGCCTCAAGTTGTATTGCACCATTAAATTCTCCGTTTGGAACAAGTTTTATCTTTCCATAACCAATACCAGTTATTTCATCAATCTTGTCAAATTTTGCAGGTTTTATTATGTATGCCTGTTCTCCAGAAACCGTAGAAACGCTTGAACAACAACTGGAATCTAACGCAATGTTAGTTCCTACAAGATTTAGAACATGAATTTCACAACATGCAGGGCTTATTTCATAATCAATAGTAAAAGTTCCGTCGCCTTCATCTACAGGAATCGTTTTTATCATAGACTTACTGAGAGAGAACGAATTTCCCCATGTATTACTGATATTACAAGTTGCTTTTGCAAGTGATTTTGTAGTTCCTGTAAGAGTTGTCATTCCTTCATTGTATCTTCCAATACAAGTAAGAGTACCGTTCTTATCATCTGTAAATTGAACGTAACTATTGTCCGAAAGAGTCCATTCTACAGTTGAAATCTCACTTTCCGGAGAAACCTTATATTTTATAGTGAATATTTCGCCAGGGTAACATCTTAATGAAGACTTATCAAAAACAAGCTGTTTAGGCTCTTCAACCTTAACGGTACAAGTAGCTTTTCTTAAAGAACTTGGAACAGTTGCCGTAATAACTGCACTACCTACATTCTTTGGAAGAACACTTATTTTCTTTCCAGTTCCACTAATTTTTATAACTGGATTTGTTTCATCCTGCTGAACTTCCCATTTTAGATTTTCATAATCATCTTCAAGAGCGTTCGTAATAGAAGCCGTAATATTCTGCGGAATGTCCCCTAAAATTAAGTTTAAACCAGTTCTATCAAGTAAGATATTTGCAACATTTTCGCCTGGAACAATTACATACAAAATAATGTTTGAATCAGCCTTTTCATGACTAATTGTTATAGTTGCTTCTTTACCTGCCTGAAGACCTTTTATTTGAACTTCATCGTTCATAGTCCAGCCACTTCCAGAAGGCACTGGTGAAATGGAAATAATGTTTGAATCACTTACCTTCCATTTAATATATTTTTCATCTCCAGTTTTTGCGTTCACACCACCAAGAGAAGCCTTTAAGGTTTGAGTTTCACCTTTTTCAATATTTATGATTGTAGAACCTGAGTAACTTATGTAAGTCTGTTCTTCTTCAGCAGCTTCAATATTTACTAAAAGTTGTGCAGAACTCTGTACAACTCCTGAATTACTAGCAACTAAATCAGCACAGACAATGCAAGTACCTTCTTTTCTTGGCTCTAATATACAGACAGAATCAGTTCCGCTTGCTCCGCAAATGTCGCTTGTAGAACTCAATGAAACATCCTTTACAGAATATACAACCTTTGTTTTAACATTAGTTGTAGGAACTTGCATATTAACAAAAGACTGTTTTCCTGCCGTTACGGAAATACTGTTATCTTCAAAAGCAAATTCACTGTATTTTGAAATGTAAAGAATAATATCTTTTTGATATGGAGCTTTCGGATGCGAACAGTGAATTGTTGTATTTCCTGTCGCAATAGGAGTAATTACGCAACTTTCAGAAGTGTAATTCATATCTATAATATCATAATTATCTGCCCACCACTTAAACTGGTACGCATCACTTTCAGTTCCGTTTATTAAAGTTGCCGTAATCGTCTTTGAAGAATCTTCTGGCGACATCTTGATTATGCTTTCTGTAACAGTAATATAACAATCCGTTACAACCGCTGGCTCAACAATTACAAGTACAGTCCTGTCTATTCCACTAGCTTTTGGGTGAGAAATAACAACTTGAGTAGTTCCTTGCTTTACTGGCTTTATCTGTGCTGTTTCATTACTTGAATACAAAGACGCAATGCTTGAATCCTGGATATGCCAACTGAAATTTTGATAATCAGCTTCCGAACCACCTACAAGGTCTGCTGTAAGAGTAGTAGCCTCATCGCCAACATAAAGAGTAACAATATTCTGACAAGTAATATAAGGATTTTCCGATGCAAGAATTGGATCAACACAGTTTGCAATAATTTCCAACGGATATTCGCAGGAATCATTTGTAACAGTTATTTTTGCCGTTCCCTGTTTAAGTCCGTAAAAAACAGCGTGAGAACCACTATCTACAACCTTTATTATAGAAGAATCTGAACTCTGCCAGTTATAACCAGTTAAAATTTCTTTACTAGAGTTTTCAATCGTTACAGAAACTATCTGACTACAAGTTTCACCAACCGTTACAACATTCTGTCCTGTAGATAAATATTTTACACCTTCAAGTTCTTCTTTAGTATTTGCAACAACAACTAAAACAGTTTTTTCAAAATCAGCATTGACGTTACGTATTGTAACTTCTGCCATTCCAGCTTCTTTTGCTTCAAGGATACAAGTACCGTCATTACTTCCAGTTGCTTCTACAATATCTTTTTTACCACTTATAAAACTAAATCCATTTTTTACAGTAGAATTTTCAAGGGCAGCACCAATCGTTTTAGTTTCACCTTTAATCATTGTTACTGTATCGCTTTCAGTAGTAATGTAGACATAAAAATCATCTGCCCATTCATATAAAGCCCCAACTTTTACATCAATGTAAAGAATATTATTGCTTACGGAATTTGAAATTTTAATTCTAGTTTTACCTTCCGAAACAGCAGTTAAAACAGCACTTTCACCATTCCCTGAAACAGTTGCTATACCTTCATCTTCGCTAGTCCATACTGTTTTTGAAGCCATATCACTTTCGCTAATGTTTACGCCAGTAACACTGATGTTTGCAGTTGAACCAATTTCAGAAATTACTACAGCATTTTTAGTAGTCGTAAGATAACTCGGTAAAATTACACCAGTATCTTCACCTTCTGGTAAAACAGTAATGTTAAAAGTGCAATCTTCACAACCTATAAGACTTGCAGTTACAGTTGTAACTCCACTTTTATATCCATAAACAGTAGCCTTTAACCTAGAAGAACTGTCTGCTGCAACAGAACATATAGAAGAATCGTTTGTCGTCCATTTTATGTTCTGTAAATCACTGTCTTCTAATCCGAAAGACTTCATTTCTATAGAACAGTTACCATTTTCATTCAATCTACAATATGTTACATCTGCATAAAAACCCTTCATTGTATCAAGTTCTTCCTGAGTGTCCGCAGTCAAAACTAAGATTTTCTTTTCAGATAACGCTTTTTCGTGATTTGCTTTTACATAAGTTTGAGAAGAACCACTTCCGCAGGCAGAAAGAACTACAGTTTTACCAGTTGTTGGAGAAATAGAAAGAGAAGATTCATTTTCACTTTCCCAAGCGATTCCGTTTTCATCTCCTGATGAAAAATTTCCTGAAAGTTCAACCGATAACTCTTGTGTAGAACCGTTTAACATACGAATCAAAGACGAATCAGAATTAATGTAACAAGGCTCTTCTGTTAACGCATATTCAGAAAGAACCTTTATAATAATGTCCGTAGAATATAAAATCTTTGGATGCGAAACAGAAACAGTCGCCGTTCCTGGTTTTAATGGAGTTATGTAAAGATAGCCGTCTGTAATACTTCCAACTGCACGAGAACCTATTTTTCCAGTAGGCGTTACAATTTTACAAATATCGTTATTTTCGCCGTTCTCAATAGTCCATTCAAGGTCGTTTTCATCGCCTGTTTCGCCACCAACCAACTGAACCGAAATCTTTGTCGTATCATCTCCAACTTTCGTTTGAACATAATTTGAAGTTGTCGAAATGTACATACTTGCGTCTATTGCACTTCCAGCCTGCTCTCTTAACACAACCAAAACAGTTCTTACATATTCAGAAAGTTCATGACTTACCTTAACTTTAAAAGCACCGTTTTTCTTTCCCTGAATAGAAAACTGATTTCCGCTTACAGTATAGTCCATACATTCAGAAGAAGAATATCCTGATTCATTTTCAATAACTTCCCATTCAAACTTTTCTGGGTCTGCAAATTTATCAGTGCCTTCTATATTTGCATAAATACTGTAAGATTTTTCACTTCCAACAACTTCAAGAACCGAACAAGAAGGAACGACATACACATTTTCTATAGCAGTGCTAACCTTTATTAAAACATCCAAAGTATATTCACACATCGAATGTTTTACTCTTAAAACAGAAAGACCATTCTTTAACGGCGTGATTATTGCAGTGTTACGATTTCCTTGAACAGAAAAACATTCTTCTCCACTTTCAGAAACGACTTCGTAAGAAAAACCGTCTTGATAGTTTGATGAATAAGGATTCTTTACTTCAAATGAAACAGTTTTTGAACTAACTTCTGCCTTATTAATTACTACAATGTTTTGACCTGTTGTAATGTATGCTGCATCAAATTCATCCGTATAAACATACAAAACCATAGTGTAATCAAATTCACACTTTGGGTGGCTTACCGTAATCTGTGTAGAACCAGTTCTTTTTGCAGTTATTACACACGAACCTCTTGCATAATCCAAACTTGCAACATCAGAATCTTTTATAGTCCAAACAAAATCTTCCAAATCTGTACTTGTTCCGCCGTATAAGGAAGCAGTAACTGTTGTATTATATCCAGGAGCAAGTTCTACTACCGTAAAATTAGAATAAATATATGGATCTCCCTCATAAATATCAGGATTACCTTCAACTGTAACAAGACAAGTTGCTGTAATACCGTTTGCAGTAGCTTTAAGATATGTTTGACCACTCTTTTTTCCAGTAATTACTATGCCGTACCTATCAGCATCAATGCTTATAATACTTTCTTCATAACTAAACTTAACATCCGTTTTATTTTGAATGCTCGTTGGCTCTACTGTGTATTTTAGATAGACATTTCCGCCATTTTCTACATTTACATAAGTTTCTTCAAAACTGATTGCAGTAACTTCTATTTCATCTGAATCATCATCAGTTTGTAAGAAAAAACTACACCCAGAAAATAAAAATAGTGAAAAAGTAAACACCGCCCAAAATCTTTTCATTTGTAATCTCCTATATTTATAACTATTTACAACTAAATCTTCATAAAAAATGCACTTTATCGTGTCTTATGGTAAGGTGAAGAAACCTCATACGGCTCTAATGCAGGTAAAATAAGATTTTCGTTTGCAACAATATTTATCTTTTTTCCAGCCTTGATTGTAATAGTTGGCTGAACATCCATTGCCCTGTCTATAAGTTTTGAACCAAGAGTATTTGTAACTTCCATTGAATTAGCCAAAATGTTTTGTACATATTGATTGTCAGTATTCAAAGAAGAACTTTCAAACTCTTGTGAAATAATATTAAATGCACTCATAAGTGCGATTGCCTTTAGATATTGAAAAGGATGATCATTTATTAAACCTTTAAGACCACTTGCCCCTTGTTCATCTGTAGCGTTCATATTACCAAGACTTACTTCATAACCGTCTGGACGAATCAAAGTATGCCAACCAACCTGTACTCTACTTTGAGAATAACTTATAGAAGAATTGTAAGAACCAAGCAATTTTGAGTTCTGAGGAATTAAAAGAACACTGCCGTCCTGACTTGAATATACGTTCTTTGTAATTACGGCGGTACATTCGCCAGGTAAGTCCGTACAAATATTACTTGTTAAAGTTGCTTCAAAAATAGTTCCCTGCCAGATTGAATTAAGAGGTAGCCACTGTCCGCTAATCTTTCCCTTATCATTTTGGTAGAACTGATTTTTTCCACTTTGGTCATTCTGTCTTGCATAACTGTCGTTTGTATTGTTGTATTGCTGTAAAAGACTTGCAGTATAAGCATTTTTATCTGCTGGAAGACCATACTTAGCATATGGATTAGAAGAACTTTCAGTAGAACTTCCACTTGTTCCGTTTGTTCTAAGACCGTCATATCTGCTGTTAGAATTTTTCCTATTCTTTTTTTCAGCAAGACTTGTTGCATAAGTAGAAGTAACACCTGAAGCAACATCTGAAGTAAGATAATTTTTCTGCGTACTTGAAAGACCCTTTATTCCACTAATAGATTTAGATTGAAGAGAATCTTCTGAAGTGTCCGGACGTTCTTTTACAGTTCCATTACTTACTACAGTTGCTGGCTGTTCCTTATATGTGTACTTATTATCCATTGAAACTTTAGGCAATCCGTCTTCGTTTCTTTCTACAGGTTTTTCTTCTCTAACATCATCTTGTTTAGTTGGAGAAGCTGGTGTATTTGGTGTATTCGTTGCCATTAAAGAATAGTCTGTTTCTAAACTTTTTTGTGCAACAGGCTTTGTATTCTTTTCTTTTTCCCTTTTTGCAGTAATTGCTGGAAAAATCACCATTGCAAAAATAAGTACAAATGCCAAAACGCCAACTATTACATAAAGAATAAAATTCTTATTCAAAACAGGAGGTTTGGAAGTGTCATTTTCACCAGACATTACTTCCTTTGCAGCAATCTTTTCGCTAAAAGATTTTATTTCGCCTTCATTATGATTTTCTGTAGTAAAAGAATTTTCGTTTCCAATATCTTCTGGATTCTGTCCATTGTCTTCAGACTTACTTTCTAAACTAAAATCATTTTTAACAAAAAAATCTTCTTCACTCTTTTTTTCAAAAACTGGAGATTCCGCAGATGAATCATTGGAATTGTTTTCCGAAACAGAAGAGTTATCTTCTTCTGGAACAGTTACTTCAATTTCTGTAACACCAGAGTCATTTCCAAAATCACTTCCATTATTTGCACTATCTATTGCATCAAAAATAGAACCGATTGAATTATCTTCATCCATTTATTCCTCCCTCAAATACCCTTTGAATCGTTCTTAAAAAGAAAAAATGACCAATTAAACCACTTGATATTATGCAAATACCTGGAATAAGACTTACATTTCGATATTCTTTTACACCATAAAAAAATACAAGGAATAAAGCAAAAGAAGCCATTATTGCCATAAAAAGCCAGACAGAAAAATCTAAAACACAGCCTAAAACTACGCCTATCGGAAGAAAAATAGCCATTATGACCTTTACTCTTTTCATAGTAAGTCTTGTTTCTTCCGATATTTCTGTTTCATTGTATTTTTCTCCAAGCCATTCGCTTTTATTAAAACGAACTCTGAATCTTCCATTATTTTTTTGCTTCATCTACCTTTTCCTCTTTAACTTCCTTTACTTTTTCCGGGAACTGAGCATGAAGAGTTCTTCCTTTTCTTGCTGGAGCAATTTCGGGTTTCTTTTCTTCTTTTTCTTTTGGAGGTTCGTTTTCTTCAATAATAGGTTTAGGCTCTTTATAAGTTTTCTTTACGATAACAACCTTTTCCCTGCCCCTTTTCAATGTTAATTTTTCAATAAGTTCATCAATAACAATTAAATTCTTATCAACACGATAATTTATACGACTGTTATTCTTATTGAATAAAACAGGACTTTCCGAGTGCAAAACTCTTTCATCAAGTTGAATGTAAGTTTTTCTTCCGTCATCATAAACACGCTTTGGAAGCCATAAAGGTTTCTTAAAAATGCTGTACTTAATTTTATAATCAAAAGAAAGATATTTTGGATCAATTCCGTTACGTTCATTCTGTAACTTATTGATTTCGTCTACATCCTTAGTTTTTACGTTGTACGGCATGGTATTTGGATATTCAAATTCCACCATAGGCATGTAACAATCTCTAAAACTCTTTAATAAAAGATTATAGATTCTTCTATCTGTAATAATGATAAGACTTGTTGTAAGTCCTGACATATCAGGTTTAAGATAAAAATGCTGCACGTCCTGACCGTTTTTTCTTGAAACACCAGCACCTATTTCCCAAACTTGACTTTCAGAAAGAAAAGGATTTTCCAATACAAGTTCGCCTGGTTCAAGAGCTAAGTCCGTAATTCTGTACGGCTGACAGTAGATTTCATATACAAAGTTTTCATCGTAGTCATAAAACATTTTTCCGCTGCTGTACTTCCACGGCTCTTGTAACGCTTCGCCATAAGATTTCTTTACAGCATCTTTTCCTTTTGCCCTTTCTTCAGGAGTTTCTACTGGGTAATATACAGGTCTATCTACATAAACAACAGATTTTTCTACATCTACAGTTTTTAATTCTTCATCAACAAAAAACTTTTCTTCTTCCTTTTCAGAGTTTTTAATTTCATCTTCATAGGATTTTGCTCCTTCCGTACTTTCTGTTTCTAATATTGTAGTTCTCTCTAAATCAACTGTTTTACAACCTACAAAACACAATAAGCACAAAATACCAGACACAACTTTCTTTATCATCTTTATACCTCTTTATTATTTTACTTTTTGAATGTTGAAATTAGTTATAAATATCCCTAAAGGATTTGTTTCTGGAACGCTTTCGTAATAATCAATGTTTACAAGAATCGTATAATCCTCTTGATAAACAGTAAAACCATTCTGTTTTTTAGTTACTGTATAATTTACAAAATAAGTTTTTTCGTTTTGCTTTAACGGCTCTTGAATCTCAACGTTTTGAGTATATTCGCCAAAATCATTAAATGGATTATTCTCTCTAAAGAAAATATCAAGCTGATTTATAGCATCACGCTGAACAAGATTTTGTGCTTCTTTTATGTAATCGTTCTGTGCGTTTTTATCCGTAAAAATCGTATTCATAAACTTTATGAGATTTTTAATTTGTCTTGTTTTTGCAGTTTCAGGAACAGTTCTTTTATTGTATAAAGCCTTGTCTACAGTTCCAACGTACTTTGCTTCACCTTCATTGTTTACCGTAACAATTACAGGAACAAGTTTCTTGTTTGTAAATCCCACTAAAAGAGCAACCGCAAGCAAAAACACAACGATACTAATAACGATTGAATAAACTTGCAGCACTTCTTTTGTTTTTTGAGCAACAGCCATCTGGTTGTCTAAAAGTGCGAAACCCTTTTTTTCCGGGTCTTCATTGAACTTTGTAAGATTAGTTCCTTCAGAAGTGAAAAAATTTTGAGACATAACTACCCCTTTAGATCTAGTATGAATTAGTGGACATAAAAAATGCTACATATTATTTTAGAAAT
>CAYZXM010000043.1:0-18433 GCA_964482455.1 uncultured Treponema sp.
AAAAGATGTCAAAATATCCATTCAGCGAAATTGAACCAAAATGGCAGAAATTTTGGGACGAACACAAAACTTTTAAAGTTACAGAAGACGAAAAATATCCAAAAGAAAAAAGAATGTACGTTCTTGATATGTTCCCTTACCCTTCAGCAGCGGGCTTACATGTTGGCCACCCGGAAGGATACACTGCAACGGACATTTACTGTCGCTATTTAAGAATGAACGGCTACAATGTTCTTCATCCGATGGGATACGATGCATTCGGACTTCCTGCAGAAAATTATGCAATTAAAACGGGAACTCATCCAAAAATCACTACAAACGAAAATATCGCTCATTTTACAAAACAGATTAAATCTTTGGGCTTTAGTTACGACTGGGACCGCTGCGTTTCTACATGCGAACCTGAATATTACAAATGGACGCAGTGGATTTTCCTTCAGCTTTATAAAAAGGGCCTTGCATACGAAGCTCAAACTCCAATCAACTGGTGTCCAAGCTGCCAGACAGGGCTTGCAAATGAAGAAGTAAAAGAAGGCCGATGCGAACGATGTCATTCTCAAGTTACGCACAAAACAATCCGCCAGTGGATGTTAAAAATTACAGCCTATGCTGACCGACTTGATAAAGATTTGGATAGCCTTGACTGGCCTGAAAGCGTAAAACTTATGCAGCACAACTGGATTGGAAAATCTACTGGGGCTGAAGTTACTTTTACCGTTGCAGATAAAGACGGAAAGCCAACTGACCAAAATCTTACAGTTTACACAACTCGATGCGACACGCTTTTTGGTGCAACTTACATGGTCGTTTCTCCGGAACACAAAATCGTTCCTTCTATTACAACAGAAGAACAAAAAACTGCTGTTCAAAAATACATTGAAGACGCTGCAAAGAAATCTGACCTTGAAAGAACTGATTTAAACAAAGACAAAACCGGTGTTTTTTCTGGAAGTTATGCAATAAATCCTGTAAATGGAAAATTGATTCCAATCTGGATTGCAGATTATGTTTTAATTTCTTACGGAACTGGTGCAATTATGGCAGTTCCAGCACATGACACTCGCGACTGGGATTTTGCAAAAAAGTTCAATCTTCCTATAATCGAAGTTCTAAAATCTGAAGTTGATGTTCAAAAACAAGCTTGGACAGAAGACGGCGTTCATGTAAATTCTGAGTTTTTAAACGGATTGAACAAAAAAGACGCCATCGAAAAAATGCTTTCGTTCCTAGAAGAAAAAAAGATTGGAAAAAAGGCAATAAATTACAAACTTCGTGACTGGGTTTTCAGCCGACAGCGCTACTGGGGTGAACCAATTCCGCTCGTTCACTGCCCTTCTTGCGGAACAGTTCCAGTACCAGAAGAAGAACTTCCATTGAAATTGCCGGAAGTAAAATCTTACCAACCGACAGGAACAGGCGAATCTCCGCTTGCTGCAATCGATTCATGGGTAAACTGCAAATGCCCTAAGTGCGGAAAAGACGCAAAACGCGAAACAAACACAATGCCTCAGTGGGGCGGTTCTTGCTGGTATTATCTTCGTTACATCGACCCAAAAAATCAGGAAAAGTTCTGCGATTCTAAAAAAGAACAGTACTGGATGCCAGTAGATTTATACATTGGTGGGGCTGAACACGCCGTTCTTCACCTTTTGTATGCACGATTCTGGCACAAAGTTTTATACGATTTGGGAGTTGTTTCTACAAAAGAACCGTTCCAGCGTCTTGTAAACCAGGGAATGATTACTTCATTTGCGTTCCAAAGAGCAGACAAAACTTTAGTTCCTGTTGATGAAGTTTCAAAAAATGAAGACGGAACTTTTACAGAAACAAAAACTGGCGAAAAACTTGAACAGATTGTTGCCAAAATGTCAAAATCGCTTAAGAACGTTGTAAACCCAGATGATGAAGTTCGCGACTACGGTGCCGATTCAGTTCGTATGTATGAAATGTTTATGGGACCTTTGACAATGAGTAAACCTTGGTCAACTCAAGGGATTGTTGGTATTCATCGCTTTTTGGAAAAGGTTTGGGGAATCAGCGAAAAACCTTTGAGCGACATCGACATTACACAAAAACTCACTGATGAAAAATTAATTTCTGCGCGCAAAACTTTCGCTCAGACTGTAAAAAAAGTTACAAACGACACTGCAACTTTGAACTTTAACACAGCAATCAGCCAAATGATGATTTTTGTAAACGAAATTGCAAAACTCGATTCAGTTCCAAAGGCAATGTGGTCAGATTTCGTAAAACTTTTAAGCCCTTACGCTCCTCACCTTGCAGAAGAATTGTGGCAGAAACTCGGTCATAACGACACAATTGCATACGAAAAATGGCCAGAATTCAGTGAAGATTTTGCAAAAGACGATGAAAAAACAATCGTTGTAATGATAAACGGAAAACTTCGCGGAAAGTTCAAAGCACCTGCTGGAACAGAAGATTCTGCACTTCGCACTATGGCAGAAGATAATCCGGAAGCAAAAAAGTTTTTGGAAGGAAAAACGATTGTAAAATGCGTTATTGTAAAAGATAAACTTGTAAACTTTGTAATAAAATAAAAGAAAAGGCTTCGGATTTTTTCCGAAGCCTTTTTTAGTATTAAAAACTATGCAACTTCCGTTACAGAAGAAATAATATTAAACTCATCTTTAAAACCTGTTGCCAAAATCTCGCGGTCAACTTCGTTTGAAATTGAAAGCAGATAAAGTTTTTTTCCACTTTTTTCGCCATCGTTATGAGCGGCCATTATAACGCCGATTGCAGCAGAATCAAGTTCAATTACGTTTGCCATATCAAGAACGACATTCATAGTTTTTATTGATTCGTATATTTTTCCGGCAACGTTTACAAGCGTGTAAGCATTAAAACCACCGCTAAGTTCATATAGTTTATAATCTGTACCGTCTTTTTCTGTAACTGTAAGTAACTCCATAATCTACTCCCATAAATTAAGCATTTACATTTTCTTCTGAATTAGCATTAGAAATATTTTCTAAATCTTTTTCAAACTCTTTTTTAATTGCCTCTGCTTCTGCTTTTTCCGATTCATTTGACGCAAGATATTTTAAGACTAAAACACTTACATCATCTTCCATTTCGTGAGACATAAACTTCATAAGTTCATCGTATTCAAACTGAGCCATACGACTTGCCGGATACATTGCATTTGCAACCATAAAACGCTGGATTCGGTCTTTACCAAACTTTTCACCACGCAAAGAGTGCGATTCAATCAATCCATCTGTACAAGTAAGAACAATGTCATTCTTATTAAGTTTAATCTGCTTTACAGAAACATAAGGCGTTAAGTCCTTTACGAAACCTAAAATATGGCCTTCACCCTGAATTTCAATTACGTTATTGTAAGATTCTGTGTACAAAAGCATAGCAGGAGTTCCGCAGTTGATGTAATAAAGAGTATCATTATCAAAGTTCATAATTGCAAACATTCCGGCAAAAATCGTACCTTTAGGAAGATTATCGCGGATAAAACGATTTACTTTTACAACAAGGGTCTTAAAGTCGTGTGTTTCTGCAAGGTAAGCACGGATAATTGCTTTTAAGATAACCATACTCATAGAGGCTGCAATACCCTTTCCGCTTAAGTCACCCACAACAAACATATGTCTTGAATCTGTAAGACGAATCATATCAACAAATTCACCACCAATGTTATGGGCTGGAACCATTATACAGCCGGCATCCATTTTATGATTTTCAACAGCATCGATATTATCCTGAATGGAAGTAATAATCTGGCTGGACATTCTAAGTTCGCGGTTTACTGTACCAATGATTTCTTTGTTTGAAATATTACGCATAAAGTAACCGAATACAAAAAAGTATGAATAAAGTTTTGTAAATACTGTGTAGTCATAATCTTTGTAATGGTCTTTACTTGTTTTTATTCCCAAAAGAATTAAACCGTGAACATCTCGACCTTCATTCAAAATAAAGAATGCATCAGAAGAAGTTTCGGTAAAAAACTTTTGCAATTCTGTTCGGATTTCTGCAAAATCGTGAAGAGAATCTACTTGTGAAGAAATTACAACGTTTCTATTAAGATTCAAAAGCTCTTCAAAAAGCTTTCCTTTATTTTCAAGCTTATGTGCTTTTCCTGTAGAAGAATATGCAACTTCATAAGAATCATTACCGCCATTAATATAAACGGTCATCGATGAAGATTCCGCATTATTCTTAAAAATCTGGAACATATTATCGGCAATAGTGTCCATTTCGCCGTTATAATCAATAGAAGCAAGGTCTTTTTCAAAAGCAACCGCATAATCTGCCGAATGTCCAAACTTAGACTTAGAAATAAGTTTATTTATTGATTGAACAAGATACAAAACAAAACCTGCAGAAATAAAACCACCAAGCACGAAAAGAACAGGATATTTTTCACGCAACGGATAAAGCAGCATAAAAATAAATCCCATTACACATGCTGGAATTATGTACATAAAAACAGATTTTATAAGGAAGGAAACAGTTCCTCTTCCTGAAGGTGCTGCGGCAAGTTTTGAACCAAGCGGAAGAACAATAAGAACCGGAATAAAAATAAGATTATGCAAAAGCGAATAAATATGACATCTTTCTGAAACAAAAGAAATAAAAATTCCTGTAGCCCAAGAAAGAATTACACCCATCGAATAAATATAACTTTTACATCTTTCAAGTTTTGTTCCAGTAGCTTCAGTTTTGCAAAGCATTACAATCATCATAAATGCTGGAATAAGATAACGCAGAACAATCGTGTAAAGAGTAGCCCAAGTCCATGGGAATACTGTTTTAGTTACGCCAGAAAAAAGATAATCAGATTCAATTAAAAGCCCGCTTTCTTCTGTGATTGTAATATTTTTAAACTTAAAGAATACAAGCCATACTGAAAAAAGATACAAAACAAACTTTATAATCGATGAAATTGTATTTGTATACTTCCATGCATAATAAACAAGACAAAACGAAATATTTATTAAAAGGCAGGCTTCTATTAAAAAGCAAATACGCATCAAAATTGTAAAAAGTGATGGAGCAATCGATGAATTAATGGCAAAAAACAGAGTAAAAAGCCCTGCATTCACTGCCATTAAAAGAATATTCGGAACAATCGGATTTGACTCATCATCATTAAGTCTGCAAGTACGGTCTGTATAAAAAGTTTGAAAAATGAAAAATCCGGTAATAAATAAATTTAAAACAATAAATAAAGACATATTATCCTACCTTTGCAACCAGCATTGTAACATCATCGTGAAGCCTTTTATCACCGTTATAGCGCATAATCAATTCCACAATATCATCAACAAACTGCTGAGGCTGTTTTGCAGCACTAGATTTTAATGTTTGAATATATTCTTCCGTATCTCCAAGTTCAACGCCATTATCATCCATAACCTCAGAAACACCGTCTGTAGCCAAAAGAATCGTATCTCCACGGAAAAGTCGCATTTCATTAACTTGAACGTCGTCCATATCAATAATTCCAACAACGCTCGCACTAGAAGAAAGTTCTTTTATTCTATATCCATCTGGTGCACGCGAAAGAACAATTGGGTCAGACATAGAAGCATTTACATAACGGATTTTCATTTCATCAGTGTCAACAATTCCCAAGAACAAAACTGTATATTTATCCTGCAAATGCATTCCTTTAATTGCACTATCGACTGAACGAATCATTGCAACTAAATCTTCTTTGTTTTCCATAATCTTTACAGTATTCATTACAAGACCCATGATAAGAGCGGCTGGAAGTCCTTTACCAGAAACGTCACCTAGCATAAGAAGAGTTTTTGAACTATCAATAGGAAGAATTGAATAATAGTCACCGGAAACATTTACAAGCGGACGATAATAAGTTGCAATCTTTAAATGCGGAATTGCCGGAATATCGTGCGGCAAGAACGAAACCTGAGTTTCAGCAAGCTGTTCCCATTCTTTTGTAAGCGAAGAAATTTCTGAAAGGTTAGAAATAATTTTTGTTCTTTCAATAAAACGATAAAATTCTTCTTTTAGGCGATCATAAATCTCTGTATCAAAAAGAGTTGTATATCTATTAAAAACAAAAAACTGCTTACCTTGATAGCAAATAAAAAAGCCGCGTGCCTGCTGATAAGAAGAAACAACGCCAAGACGTTCACCTAAAAAGTAAAAGCCATTTTCCCAACTAAGAGGAAAATTATTAGAAAGTTTATCTCGAGTTGTGTAATAAGAAGATATTTTGTTAGGACTGTTGTAAAGAACGTAATTTTTTTCACGGTCAATAAAAAGAACAGCACAATCAGCCTTTAACTCTAAGATTTCGGAAATCTTTTTGTAAAAATCATCAAATGAATAACAAAATCTTAAAGCATCGATAAATTCACTGATATATGCAGTATATCCAGACTCCAGGTTTTTTACACGCAAATATTTATCTACATGACTTCTGATTGAAGAGCCAGCAGTAAGGAATGAAAGGAAAATTACCGCAGGAATCCCAAGATAAATCCCCATAGAACGACTATCTGTATTTTTTAGAACAATTAAAATTGAAACAATTACAGAAAGAAGCAGAACTGCAGCGTTAATAATAAAATATATGACTCGTCTTTTAGTTTTGTACATATTCACCTCGAGTGTGTCAAATTTTCATTGCAAACCTTAAAACAATTTTAAAGCTTCTTGAATTATAACACACTATCGGCAAATTCACCTAAAAAAAGAAGTCAGATTTTTTTAGTATTTTTATCCTTCCAAATCGCTTAAAGCAATCATTTTTGGTTCAGAAACAGGTTTTTCTATTTCCATATATTTTTTTACAAGTTCTTTTTGTGCACTAGAAAGCTTATCTGGAATACGGACAATTATCTTTACATACAAATCACCACGACGAGTAGTTCCTGTATATGGAACACCTTCGCCTCTGATTCTTAAAAGTTTTCCTGAAGAAGTTCCTTCTGGAATCTTTAAATCAATCTTTTTTCCATCAAGAGCGGTAATTGAAATATTTGCACCTAAAATCGCCTGTGTAAAAGAAACTGGTACAGCACAGTACAAATCCTGAGCACTTCGTTCAAAATATGGATGACTATCTGCGTGAATTATTACAACTAAATCTCCACTAGGACCACCATTTGAACCAGCATCACCCATTTTTTGTAATACGATGCGTTTTCCATCATCAACACCAGCAGGAATTGTAAAAGAAACAACCTTTTGTTTTGCAACTACACCACGACCCGAACATTCACGACAAGGCTTATCAATTTTTGTACCTTCGCCATTACAGTCCGGACACGTCTGCTGTACTGCAAAAAATCCTGCACTGCGGCGAACCTGCCCCATACCATTACAAGTAGGACAAGTTTTTCTAGAAGCACCAGCTGCACAACCAGTACCATGACAAACCGTACATGTTTCGTTGTGCTTAAAATGAATTTCGGATTTTGTTCCAAAAACAGCATCTTTAAATGAAATAGTTAAATCGTAGCGTAGACTTGCACCTTCAGAAGGGCCACCACGCCTTCTGCTAGAAGTACGTCCGCCTTGCCCAAAGATGTTTTCAAAAATATCGCTGAAACCACCACCCATGCCACCAAAAAGATCACTAAAATCATGGAAAGCATGAGAATATTGGGCTCCGCCACCGCCTTGATTCATTCCATCTACGCCGGCAAAACCGTACTGATCATACAAAGGACGCTTTTTTTCGTCAGAAAGAACTTCATAAGCTTCCGTTGCCTCACGGAACTTTTCTTCCGCTTCTTTATCTCCAGGATTTCTATCTGGATGGTATTTTATTGCAAGTTTTCGGTAAGCTTTTTTTATATCATCTTGTGAAGCCCCTTTTTGAAGCCCCAGCACTTCATAATAATCACGTTTTGCCATTTTCTATTCCATTCCATATAAAAAATTGCAACCGCATATGCAGTTGCAATTCAAAGAATCTGCAGATTAAAAAATTATCTGCAAATTATATTATTACTTGTCATCATGAACTTCAAAATCAACATCATCGGCAGTGCCTTTGTTGAACTTTGAATCCGAACCAGCATCAGAAGAAGCGTTTGCATTTTCTGCTCCAGCCTGTGCATTAGTAGCACCAGAAGCACCCTGCTGCTTATACATTTCTTCAGCCATTTTGTAAGAAGCCTGCTTAAGTTCTTCAGTTTTTGCCTTAATATCAGCAGTATTTCCGCCTTCAATAGCCTTTTTAAGAGCAGCAGTAGCATCATTAATCTTCTGTTTATCTGCATCAGAAATCTTATCGCCAATGTCTTTCATTGTCTTTTCAGTTTGATAAACAAGTGAATCTGCTTCGTTTTTAACGTCTACAGCTTCTCGCTTTTCTTTATCAGCAGCAGCATTTGCTTCTGCATCTTTTACCATTCTGTTAATTTCTTCTTCGCTTAAACCAGAAGATGATGTTATCTGAATGTGCTGTTCTTTTCCTGTTCCGCAATCTTTTGCAGAAACATGAACAATACCGTTAGCATCAATATCAAATGTAACTTCAATCTGAGGAACACCACGAGGAGCTGCAGGAATTCCTGTAAGGTCAAAGTTTCCAAGAGTTCTGTTCTGATCAGCCATTTCGCGTTCACCCTGAAGTACATGAATTGAAACAGCAGTCTGACCGTCTACCGCAGTAGAGAAAACCTGGCTCTTTTTTGTAGGAATTGTTGTATTTCGTGGAATAAGTTTTGTCATTACACCACCCATTGTTTCAATTCCTAATGAAAGTGGAGTTACATCAAGAAGAAGTACATCTTTTACATCGCCTTTAAGAACGCCACCCTGAATTGCAGCACCGATTGCAACTGCTTCATCTGGGTTTACAGCACGGCTGCCTTCTTTTCCAAAAATCTGTTTTACAACTTCCTGAACTTTTGGCATTCGGCTTGAACCACCAACCAAAAGAATTTCATCAATCTTATCTGCAGAAATACCAGCATCTGATAATGCTTTGCGACAAGGGTCTTTTGTTCTTTCAAACAAATCTTCTGTCATCTGTTCAAACTGAGCACGTGTCAAAGTTTTTTGAAGATGTTTTGGACCTGTTGCATCTGCAGTAATAAATGGAAGATTAATATCTGTAGAAGTCTGGCTTGAAAGCTGGATTTTTGCATTTTCAGCAGCTTCCTTAAGACGCTGCATAGCCATTGGATCTCCACTTAAGTCGATTCCAGAATCATTTTTGAACTCTTTAAGAAGCCAGTTGATAATTGCTCTATCCCAGTCATCACCACCAAGCTGTGTATCACCGTTTGTAGATTTTACTTCAAATACACCGTCAGCAAGTTCAAGAATAGAAATATCAAAAGTACCACCACCAAGGTCATAAACAGCGATTGTTTTTTCTTTGTTCTGATCCTGCTTAAAACCAAAAGCAAGAGCAGCGGCAGTAGGCTCGTTAATAATACGCTTTACATCAAGACCGGCAATTTTTCCGGCATCTTTTGTTGCCTGACGCTGTGCATCGTTAAAGTATGCAGGAACTGTAATAACTGCTTCTGTAACAGTTTCACCAAGATAATCTTCTGCAGTTTTCTTCATTTTTTGAAGAACGAATGCAGATATTTCCTGTGGTGAATATTTTTTTACTTGGCCATTCTGTTCAATTTCAACACGAACATCAGAACCATTATCAAGAACTTTGTAAGGAAGTTTTGTAGCTTCACCCTGAAGTTCACCGAACTTGTGACCAATAAGACGTTTTGCAGAATAAACTGTGTTCTTTGGATTTGTAACCATCTGGTTTTTAGCAGGTTGACCTACAACACGGTCTCCTTTTGCAGTAAAACCAACAATAGATGGAGTTGTTCTTCCACCTTCCGAATTTTGAATAACTACCGGCTCTCCGTTTTCCATTACGGCAACGCAAGAGTTTGTTGTACCCAAGTCAATACCAATAATTTTAGACATATATTTACTCCTTCACTTTATTTTGATTTTGGAACAGAAACCATCACTTTTGCGTGACGAATAATTCTGTCATTCAATTTATATCCCTTTAAATAAACCTGTTTAAGGCTCTCTTTTTTTGCAGATTCTTCTTCAACCCGGCCGATTGCTTCATGTTCATCTGGATTAAATTCGTCCCCTTCTTTTCCAAAACTCTTTAAACCGTACTTATTTTCAAGCATATTTACAAGATTCTTATTTACCATTTTGATGCCGTCTGCAATTGATTTTGCATCTTTTGCATCTTTTGCCGCATCAAGAGTACGATCAAAGTTATCCAAACTTTCAAGCAAATCGCAAAGCAATGAAGAATTTGCATATGCTACTGCGTCATCTTTTTGCTGCATCATACGTTTTCGCCAGTTGTCATTTTCTGCAGCCTTATAAAGAGCTTCTTTTTTAAGTTCTTCAATTTGCTTTTCAAGTGATGCAATTTTTTCTTCTGGAGAAACTTCTTTTTCTTCTTTTACAGTTTCCTCTTTTGCATCTGAAGCTTTTGCCTCTTCACAAGTTTTTGAAGTTTCAGATTCTACTTTTTCATTTTTAGCAGTCTGATCTTCTTTTTTATTTTCATTTTCCTGTGCCATTTCAAATCCTTTTTTCTATTTTATATTAAAATAATAAAAATCAAAACATATCGTCAATAAAAAAATTAAATTAATAACAAATTATTACAATAAAATCTCTTTAAATTCTTTTGACTCTGGAGCTTGAACAATTATTTCCTGTTTTGTAACTGGATGTAAAAATTTTAATTGTTTTGAATGAAGCATTATTCTTTTTGCACTAACGCCACCGTAAAGTTCATCCCCAAGAATTGGAAATCCTTTTGAACTTAAATGAACGCGAATTTGATGGGTACGACCCGTAAAAAGTGATGCTTTTAAAAGAAAACATTCCAATTGGTAAGGATTGTTTATTTTGATTTTCTTTAAAACGGTGAACTCTGTTTTTGAATATACTCCACCAGAACTTTTTTTTACAAATCCCCATTTTGCTTTCTGACTTTTTACCGATGTACGACCCATAAACATTTCTACCGTAAAATTATCGCTTGCAGAAAGTTTTTTTAAATCATTTTTATTTAAAGAATTAAAATCAGGATTTTTTGCACATAACGCAAGATATTCTTTTTTTATTTCATGATTTAAAAACATATTCTGAATGTCTTTATTTACACTTCTTTGCTTTGTAAAAAGAATTGCTCCGCTTGTTTCCCTATCAAGACGATGCATAATCCCAACGTATGGCGGATTTTTTAATTCAGGATTTTTTTTCCATAACCAGCGGATAACAGCACTGTGAAGACAATCTCGTTTTTCACTTCCGACAATGGTTTCTTCTGTCGGAAAGAACGCAGGTTTATTTATGCAAATTAAATATTCATCTTCAAAAAGAACATCTTTTTCCGAAACTTCATATTTTATGTCATTGGGTTGTTTTTCAAAAAAGAATTTCTCTTTTTCATAATTTACTTCAACATTAGAATAACCGCGAAGTTCAAAAGCGGGCCTACGAATAACAGAATTATTTACCGACACCGCCCCACAAAGAATAAGACGGCGAATTTTTGAATTACTTACATTCTGCACATTTTCTAAAGAATCATTTTTACTTAAAACAGATTTTTTTATAAATTCAGGAAGCGTTTTTCTTAAAAAATCATCAAGGCGAATCTTTTCTGTTGTGCAAAAATTAACTTTCATACAAAAAACTTTACCTTTTTAATAAACCTTAAAATCAGGCTCGCCTGAATCATTTATAAAAACTTTTACGGTACAATGTTCCATGCACACATCATTTACAAAAGAAGAAAGATCCATAGATTCAGGACTAAAAATTTCTTCTGGATTATATTCAGTTTCTAAAACAGATTCCGTTCCATCTGAAACAAGCCGACTTAACGCCCCATTTAACGAAACTATATCTGTTAAAGCTTTAAAAAGATGGATTTTGTTTTTTTCTTCAAACTTTTCCTGCAAAAATAACAACTGCATTTTTTCAATTTCGTTGTGCATTAAATTTTCTGGAATAAAACCAGAGTTAAAATCGCAATTATTACATCTTTGCCATTCTGAAAAATCACTAAAAAACGTAGACGAAGAAATTTTTAATGCGTGTAAAACAGTGTTAAACCAAGGAACTGCCCTTCCTGCTGAATAAAAAGTTCTGCAGGCAAAAGCAATGTTACGGGCAATCCTAATTTCTTTTGCACTAAAAATTTGAGAAACCTTTGCCGTTTCAGAAAGTTCAGAAGATTCAGTTTGCAAAAAAGTAATATGATTTGGAAACTGCGAAATTGCAAAATCAAGGCGTTCCTTAAAAAATTTTAAGGAATCCTTTTCAAAATCTGCATACGAAAGCCTAAAACCAAACACAAGCGAGGCATTATTTAACATTGTTGCCCTGCGTGTAAAAAACTTTTTATCAAAAAAGCCGTTTTTTGCTGGTTCCAAAGGGATTTCAAGAGAACAATTTATTTTTGTACATTCTCTTGCAATTTCCATATCTAAAATATATGGGTTTATAACGATAGAAACAAAAAGATCAGGCGAAGTAGTCTGAACAGTTTTTATAAAAGAAAGCATTTTTCCCTTATTATTTGCGTATTCATCATCGTAAAGAGAAAATTCTGTCATTCCTTTTTTTACGTATTCAGAAAGTTTTGATTCTATTTCGCCAGATTTTAAATTAAATGTTGTTTCCAAAATTATATTCCCGAAAAAAATTAAAAATTAAAGAACAGGAATACCTTCTTTTGCACACATTTCAAGTTCAGAAGAAGGCCATTCACTAACTTGAACTTCAGCAATATGTGCTTTTCTTAAAAGGAACATACAAAGACGCGACTGTCCAATTCCTCCGCCAAGAGTAAATGCAAGTTCGCCATTTAAAAGTTTTTTCTGGAATGGAAGTTCCGCTCGTTTTTCCATACCGCGTTCTTTTAACTGCTTTCTAAGACTTTCAGGGCTAACTCGTATACCCATAGAAGAAAGTTCAAATGCTCGTCCTAAAGTTTCGTTCCATACAACAATATCGCCGTTCAAACCAACATGTCCATCACCGGCATCACTTATCCAATCGTCATAATCAGGTGCTCTTCCATCGTGAATAGAACCATCTGGTAATTTTCCACCAATTCCTGCAATAAATACAGCACCATATTTTTTTGCGATTGCATTTTCTCTTTCTTTTGGTGAAAGTTTAGGATATTCACGCCAAAGGTCATCTGAATAAACAAACTTAATTTCATCAGGAAGAACTGGCTGCAATGCAGAATATCTGTCATATAGGAAAAATTCTGTTCGTTTTATAGTTCTATAGATTTTTTTTACAATATCCTGAAGATAAAAAATTGTGCGATCTTTTTCATCAATGCACATACACCAGTCCCACTGGTCTACATAAAGTGAATGAACAGCATCTAATTCTTCATCCGGGCGAATAGCATTCATATCAGTGTAAATGCCAAACCCTGGTTTTAAGCCCATTTCTGTAACTTTAAGCCTTTTCCATTTTGCAAGAGACTGTACAATCTCCATCTTATTGCCGCCAATTCCTTTTGCAATAAACGAAACAGGTTTTTCAACGCCATTAAGGTCATCGTTTATACCAGTTCCAGCCGGAACAAAAAGCGGTGCCGTAACTCTAGTAAGATTCAATTCTGTAGAAAGTGAAATCTGAAAAAAATCTTTTATACTAACAATAGCGTGTTCAGTTTCTTTTATACCAAGAATCGGTTTGTATTTTTTTTGTAAGTCAGACATATTCATTCCTTCTTTTTATTTTCCAGTGTAATTAATCAAAGTTGTTACATTTGCCGGTGCAAGTTTTTTTTCGTAATCTAATTCAGGTAAACCAATTACGCCAAAAAAGTCAGATACTTTTCCGCCACCCTGCTCAATAAGATTTTTAGACGCTACCAATGTTCCGCCAGTTGCAATTAAATCATCAACTACAAGATAATTCTTTCCTTCTTGAACGTCAGTTTTGTGAACTTCGATTGTTGCTTTTCCATATTCAAGCGAATATTCGCACGAATATGTTTCACCAGGAAGTTTACCTTTTTTGCGGATTACAACAAGCGGAAGATTCATTTTTGAAGCAAACGGAGCGGCAAACAAAAAGCCCCTGGATTCAATTCCTGCAACACCATCAATTTTTTTATCCTTGTAAAGAGAAACCATCTGGTCAATACAATAATTAAAAACTTCTGGTTTTGTAAAAATACCAGTAACATCGTAAAAAAGAATTCCAGGTTTTGGAAAATCAGGAACACGCCTAATGGCTTTATCAAGCATTTCAATAGTCATAAAAATATTCTAGTACGCTTCAAATTGTTTTTCAATCAAAAAAACTTTTTTAGAATTACCTTTTAGATTTTAATTTTAAGAATTTACAACTTTTTTAATTGCATCTAAAAGTTCAGAATATTCAGTAAATGCAGGATATTGTGGAAAATCCTTTTTTATCTGTTCTGTTGTTCTAAATAAAAATCCAGCTTTAGATGCTTTAATCATTCCAAGGTCATTAAAAGAATCCCCAGAAGCAATTGTTTCAAATCCACAAGATTGAAGTGCTTTCACAGTTGTAAACTTTGAATTTTCACATCGCATTTTGTAACCAGTAATTTCGCCTGTTTTAGAAACTTCAAGAGTATTACAGAAAATAGTCGGCTGACCAAGTTTTTTCATAAGTGGGGACGCAAACTGCTCAAAAGTATCACTTAAAATAATTGCCTGTGTAAAAGATCTTAATTCATCTAAAAATTCTTTTGCACCAGGCAAAGGGTTAATTTTATTGATTGTATCTTGAATCTCTTTTAAGCCAAGTCCATGCTGTTTTAAGATTTCGATTCGATATTTCATAAGTTTATCATAATCAGGCTCATCACGAGTTGTTTTTCTTAATTCAGGGATTCCAGTTTCTTCTGCAAAAGCAATCCAAATTTCAGGTACAAGTACGCCTTCAAGATCCAAACAAGTTATATACATTTTTTAGTCCTTATTAAATAATTTTTGTAAAGTATAGCGAAAAAAAAACTTTATCACTAGAATATAAAGCAATATGCAACAGAAAAAAAAGCCTGTTTTACAGTCAAAAACTAAAAAAAGAAATTCCACAGGCACTAAAAGAAAAACTAAAAAAAATAGAAAAAAAATATACATTCCCTTAAACAGCATTTTAATATTCTGTGCAGCAGTTTTATTTTTCTGTACGATTCTTATCGTTGTTTCTCCTTTTTCAAGTTCAAAGAGCAAGGTAAATACTCCTGGTCAAAATCAAAAAATAGAAAATATAAAGAAAGGGCAAAACATTTCTAAAGAAAAAAAATCGGAAATGCAAAAAAATCAAAGTGCAAAAATAAATAAAAACCAAAAAGAAACGCAAAAAAAAGCACAACCTCAAGTTAAAACGGAAAAACCAAAAGAAAAGAAAAAAACGCCTACTAACCTTTCAAAAGAAAACAAAACAGAAAATGTTTCCATTATAGAAAGCACAAAAAAAATGCAGGAAGAAGCAAAAACATCTAATGACATTCCCGATTTTCCAATGGCACAAAATAATGCAACGCTCACATTTATTTTTGACGACGCAGGGCACAACATTAAACAATTACAAGCATTTTTAGCTCTACCCTTTCCTATTACGGTTGCAGTTCTTCCTTGCCTTTCACATTCAAGCCAGGTTGCAGAACTTGTGCGAAAAAGCGGAAACGAAGTTATTCTTCACCAACCAATGCAATCAATAAACTTAAGCGTAAATCCAGGAGAAGGAGCAATTACGCCGGAAATGGATGAAGAAACAGTCAAATCGACAGTGCTAAAAAATATATTTGAATTTTGGCCAATTTCCGGTATGAACAACCACGAAGGCTCTCTTATTACTTCAGACGCAGAAAAAATGGCAGTAATAATGAGCATTTGCTCCCAGCAGGAAATCTATTTTTTAGACAGCCGAACAAATTCAGAATCAAAAGTGCGTTACGTTTCGCAAATGCTAGGTTATCCATACTACGAACGAAACATTTTTTTAGATAACACAAAGAACAGAAACGACATTCTTTTGCAGATAAAAAAAGGTGTAGAGTTTTCAAATAAAACAGGGAACGCTATAATGATTGGACATATTTGGTCAGCAGAAATTCTTCCTTCAATCTTAAAGGAACTTTTTCCAATTCTTAGTAAAAAAGGCTATAGTTTTACGACCGTTTCAAATAGCGGTGCATTAAAGAGGTAAATATGAAGATTTTGGGCATTGAATCAAGTTGTGATGAAACCGCCGCTGCAATAGTTGAAGACGGAAAAAAGATTATAAGTAATGTTGTTGCAACTCAAATTCCATTTCATCAGATATATAAAGGAGTTGTTCCAGAAATTGCAAGCCGAAAGCACGCAGAATGGATACTCCCTGTTGTAAAGCAGGCACTAGAACAGGCAGATATGACATTACAAGATATTGATGCAATTGCCGCAACAAACAGACCTGGTCTTATGGGGTCCCTTTTAGTCGGCTTAACTTTTGGAAAAACACTCGCCTGGGCAAGCGGAAAACCATTTATTGCAATAAACCATATGTTAGGCCATATGTATGCTTCTCACCTGATAAATGATATTCCCTATCCATATCTTGGACTTCTTGTTTCCGGAGGACACTCAATAATTGCAAAAGTAAACAGCTTTGACGACCTTGAAGTGCTTGGCACAACCGTAGACGATTCTGTTGGCGAAGCATTTGATAAAGTTGCAAAATTCTACGGACTCGGCTATCCGGGGGGCGTAATTATTGATAACCTTGCAAAAAAAGGTGACTCAAAGGCGGCAACTTTTCCAGTTCCAAAATTAGACGGTGAAGAACATCGCTATGATATGTCTTTTAGCGGACTAAAAACCGCCGTAATTCACCAGTGCGATATGTTTTGGAACAAAGGCTATGAACACACAAAAGAAAATATGTGTGCCGCCTTTCAGGAAACTGCATGCAAAACCTTAACAAGCAGGCTTTTTAAGGCAGTAGAAGACACAGGACTTAAAACCATTGTTGCCGGCGGTGGCGTTGCCGCAAATTCAAGGTTGCGTTCAATTCTTGCAGAACGAACTGACTTAAACTGCATTTTTCCGCCATTAAAACTCTGCGGAGACAATGGAGCAATGATTGCAGGAGTTGCATATCACTTTTTAAAACGCGGAGACCGTTCCCCATGGGATGTAACCGCATGTGCTAGAATTCCGCAATTTAAACGCGGATTAAAGAATTTTCAATAAAATCTGTAAATAAAATCCACAAAAGGAAAAAGACATGAAACTTCAAAACTTAAACTATGGCATCGTTGGACTTGGAATTATGGGTGGCTCGTTTGCAAAATCAATCCGCGAAAATATTTTAAGCATAGCAGACTCAAAAGGAAAGATTTTTGCCTGCAACAGGAGCCAGGCAAGCATTCAGGCCTCTCTTTCGGAAGGCGTAATTGACGAAGGCTTTAACACAGAAAATGTTTCAGAAATGCTAAAAAAAAGCGACATTGTTTTTATCTGTCTTTATCCGCATGCAACATTAGACTTTTTAGCCCAACACAAAAACGATTTTAAAAGCGGTTCAATCATTACAGATATTTCAGGCGTAAAGGGAATATTTAAAACTTCTCTTCCTGATATTTTAAGAGATGACGTTGATTTTATCATCGGGCACCCTATGGCAGGCGGCGAAAAAGAGGGATACATAAACTCTAAGGCAGAATTCTTTATAAATCACAATTACATTTTAATTCCAGAGGCTCGCAATAAACCTGAAAATCTTGAACTTATGAAAAATCTTATTACAGATATGGGATTTTCAAGAATTACCGAAACAACATGCGAAATCCACGACTGGAAAATCGGCTTTACAAGCCAGCTTTGCCACATTATTGCAAGTGCATTGGTTGAATCAGCGGAAGACCCTGACATTACGGCATTCGGCGGCGGTAGTTTTGAAGACCTTACCCGCATTGCAATGATAAACGCTCCTCTTTGGACGGAACTTTTTATTTCTAACAAAGAAAAACTTATTACCCACATAGAAAACTTTGAAAAACAGTTGAACCAAATAAAAACAGCGATAAAAACAGAAGATTCAGAAAAACTAAATGAAATCCTATCTGATACCCGCGAAAAACGACTAAGAATGGGTTCAATACGAACTGTAAAAAAATAAATTTCAGGATGAAATTTACTTTTTATCCCAAAAAAAACGCTTTCAGCTGCTTTCCAATTTGCTACAGATTGTTGTGCCGGTCCTTCGGTTGAATGGGTTAAAAACAAAAATCCCTTTGTACTTTTAGCACAAAGGGATTTTTTTAAGATGTTTTACTCAATCTTACTATTCATTAAAGTGTAGCGTGGCAAGTACGAGCAATAACATCATCCTGCTGTTCTTTTGTAAGGTTGATAAAGCGAACTGCATAACCTGAAACACGAACAGTAAAGTTTGCATATTCTGGTTTTTC
>CAYZXM010000044.1:0-17317 GCA_964482455.1 uncultured Treponema sp.
TTTTAAAAATATATTGCTTAACTTTTAAAAATATATTGCTTAACTTTTAAAAATATGTTGCTTAACTTTTAAAAAGCTGTTGTTTAACTTTTAAAAGGCTGTTACTTAACTTTTAAAACATTGTTTGTTACGTTTTAAAACAGCCTAAACTTCGAGCTTTAGAAAATTTCCAAAGGACGCTTACGCTTTTATTGATAAGTTTTTATTGACGGTAGATTTTTTTGACTATATATTTTAATCGTAAATGCAGAACTTTTTTCGTATAAAAAATAATTTTAATGTAAAAGAATATCATTCAATCTTATGTAAAAAATTTCCCGAATTTCTAAAAAAATATATACAAGTGCCGTGTGTAAGACGGCTTAGTGGCGTTGGGCTTTTGTGCGGAACTGATTGGACGGCTCTTTATAAAAACCGTTTTTTTTATTCTCGCTTAGATCATAGCATTGGCTGTGCCTTAATTACCTGGAACTTTACAAAAGATAAAGTGCAAACGCTATCTTCTCTTTTTCATGATATTGCTACTCCTTGTTTTAGTCACGTTGGCGATTTTAGAAAAGGAGATGCATTAACGCAAACGGCTTGTGAAAACGGAACGGAAAAAATAATACGCTCTTCCAAAGAACTTCAATCTTTGTTAAAGCAAGACGGAATAAAAACAGAAGATGTGTCGGATTATCATAAATATCCTATTTGTGATAACGAAATACCTTTTTTAAGTGCAGACCGATTGGAATATATGTTTCCAAGCGGGGCGGCTTTGCATGGCGTTTGGTCGCTTAAGCAGATTAAAAAAGTTTATTCGTGTGTAAAAGTTCTAAAAAACGAAGAAGGGCAGGCGGAACTTGGTTTTTCCTGTAAAAAAGCGGCATTAGAATATTTTAGAAAATTCCTAAAAACTTCGCACCTTTTGCAATTAAACGAAAATAAACTTACCTTGCAACTTCTTTGCGAGATTTGTAATCTTGCGGTGAAGCAGAAAATCGTAACAGAAGAAGATTTTTTTAATTTAAGCGAAAAAGAAGTTATTGAATTATTCAAAAATGTTCAAAATGCTGAATTTAAAAAATTATTTAATACTTTTTTGAATATGAAAAAAGTTTTGCACACGTCTTCGCCTGTAAAAGACAGTTTTTGCGTAAACTTAAAGGTAAAACTTCGTTACATAAATCCACTTGTAGAACAAAAAGACGGCACTGCCATAAGGCTTTCTGAAGTTTCAAAATTTGCAAAAAAAAGTATTACAAGATTTTTAAACTTTAAAGACACTCCTTATGGGTGTGTAAAGTTAAAAAAATAAAAAAGTTATAAAAAACTTAAGATGTGTGGTAAAATTGAAGTTAGGAGTTTTTTATGGCAGATGAATTTTCTTTTGAAATTACTGAAAAAATTGGTGTTCTTTCTACAACAAAAAGTGGCTGGAGTTTAGAACTTAATAAGGTTAGTTGGGGCGGGCGTCCTGCAAAATATGATATACGAAGTTGGTCGCCTGAGCATGAAAAAATGGGAAAAGGCGTTACCTTAAATGATGAAGAAATAAAAGCTTTAAAAGATTTAATAAAAGATTTATAAAAGCGTTTTAAATAGAATAATCACAAGTGGAACTTGAAGAACCTTTTCTTATGGTGATTTCGTAAAGAAGTTTCTGCAGAATTATATCTTCTAAAAGAGTTCCGCTGGAACGGATTTCCATATCAGAGGAAGCAAGAAGAGCCAGTATTGCACTTGTTTGCCCTGAAGTCCATTTTGATGCAGCATTTGCATATTGCGTTTTTAACTTTTTGCTTCCGAATCCGTTTATTTTTAGATTAAAATCATCAGTTTGACCTTGAACGCGTAGTTTATGCCAGATTAAAAGTTTTCTAAAGCAAGATGTAAGCCCTGCGATTATCATTACAGAAGAATTTTCTTTTGAAAGCCGGATTTTTTGAAGAATCTCAAGTGATTTTTCAAGTGTAGCTTCCTTAGAAAGATTAGTTATAGCCATTGCTTCAAAAAGTGTGAATGCATTTTCTTCTCGTGTGTGCGAAAGAATAGATTCCACTTCTTTACTTGTAATTTCCGTACCTTTTGGAAAAAGAATAAAAAATCTGGAACACTCTGCTTTTAATATTTCTGTGTTATTTTCAATCATTTCCAAAATGTCTTCTGCGGCATTCTGTTGGATTGAATATCCATTTTTGCGGAAAAAGTTTTGAAGCCAAGGAACTTTTTGATTTTCAAACATTTCCCAAAAGATTTTTTTATTTGCTGCTGGAACAGCTTTTTCAATCTTTGTATCAATCGAAATTTCTTCGCTTGTAAGAATTAAAACGTTGGATTCCGCTTTTGAAGCCAAAATCCATTTTGTAACAAGTTCAATATCTTCCTTTTTTTTGATTGCTTCTGCATTTTTTACAATTACACAGACACCGTTTGAAAAAAGAGATTCATTTTCAAGCACAGAAAGAAAATCTTTTGCAATAGTTTCAGAGGCATAATATGTATATTCTTCAATTTGTCCGAATTTCTTTTTAAGAGAAGAAACTACACTTTGAACGGCTTCGTTTCTTTCTCCTGATTCCGGGCCTGTGTAAAGGTAAGTGGAAGACATTTTTAGTAAGTTCTTACGATATTAGAAAGAATTCCTACAATTCTTACATCAGTGCAATAAATTGGTTGCATTGCAGAGTTTTCCGGCTGAAGTCGAATCTGTGAAGATTCTTTATAGTAACGTTTAAGTGTAATTGCATTATCAAGAACTGCTACTACAATTTGACCATCAACTGCATATTCTGTCTGTTCAATTACGGCAAGGTCACCTTCTAAAATTCCTGCTTCAATCATACTTGTACCGCGAACTCTAAGGGCAAAATAGTTCTTTCCTGGTCGGATAAATGGTTCTGTAAGATTTACATAACCGTCAAGGTTTTCTGCACAAAGAAGTGGTTTGCCTGCTGCAACGGTGCCAAGCAGTGGAATTTTACTTACAAAAGTATGTTCTGCTCTATTTTGACCATCAACAAGAAGTCTGATTGAGCGAGATTTTTTCTGTTCTGTAGAGATATAACCTTTCTTTTGAAGAGCGGCCAAATGGTCTTGTACTGCACGCAAAGAAATTTCAAAGTGCGAACTGATTTCGCGAACTGTTGGCGGATAAATATTTGTAGCGGTAAAGTCTGCAATAAAATCCAAAACTTCCTTTTGTCTTTCTGTTATCTGTTTCATAATAGATTCCTTAAGTAAAGATTATTCTTCTTCAAAGCGACTTTCAAAAAGTGCTTCAATTTCGTTAGCACATTCAACTTCGTCAGCACCATCAGTTCTAAGAGTAAGAACTGTGTTGTAGCCTGCGGCCATTGTGATTACACCCATAATTGATTTTGCGTTTACGGTTGTGTCATCACGAGAAAGTGAAACTTCGCACTGATACTTGTTTGCAGTCTGAGCAATAATTGCTGCTGGACGAGCATGAATTCCGGCACGATTTTTTACAGTAAGCATTTTTTCGGTCATAGTTTTTTCCTTTTTATATATAATTTAATAAGAATCATCTGAATCTGTAAGTGCATTTTTTACAACGCCGTTTTCTATCCATTTTAGAACATTCTGGTTAAAATCCCTTGCAGAATTATAGCCCATATTTTTTAAACGTTCATTCATGGCGGCGGCTTCTATAATAATCGGCATATTTCTTCCTGGTCGGACTGGAATGTCTATTGCAGGAACTTTTACACCAAGAATATCCATAAAATGTTCATCTACACCAAGTCGGTCATAAATCTTATTCTGATCCCATTCTTCAAGGCGGACTACTAACTGAATCTCTTTTTGGTCACGGATTGCACCAACTCCATAAAGTTTTGAAACATTAATAATTCCAAGTCCGCGGATTTCCATATGGTGACTTATAAGCGTATTTGCACCACGACCAAGAACTGTGTTTCCGTTTACGCAGCGAACTTCAACAATATCGTCGGCAACAAGACGGTGACCGCGTTCAACAAGTTCAAGGGCAGTTTCGCTCTTTCCAACTCCAGAATGGCCAGTAATTAAGATTCCTACACCGTAAACTTCTACAAGAACACCGTGCAGGGTTTTTGTTGGAGCAAATGTATTTGTAAAAACTCGAATCAATCTTTTTGAAAAATCTGTTGTATCAAGAGTTGTAGAAAGGATAGGGCAGAATGTTTCTTCTGCAAGTTTAATAAAATCTTCTTCTGGTTCGCGGTTACTGGAAAAAATGCAACATGGAATTTTATATGTAAAGAACTGTTGTAATGTTTCGCTTCTACCTTCGTCGTGAAGTTTTTTTAGATATGCTGTTTCGCCACGCCCAAAAAGCTGGACTCGCTGGAATGCAAAGGCATCAAAAAAACCAGAAATAGCAAGACCAGGCCTGTTAATGTCAGGTACAGTGATTGTGCGCGGAAGCCCACGACGCCCGGCAATACATTTTAATTCAAGTGCATCGTGACCTGGAAGGTCAAGACTGAGTAAATCAAGAACTGTAAACTTTTTTTCTGCCATATAGTTTTTACTATACTAATTATATGTCTTTTTTGCAATGGCTAAATACACAAAAAGCATTGCACTTCCTGTAAGAAGCCAGCTTAAAGGATAGACTAAAAGCAGGTTTGTCCAGTGTGAAAAGTCTTTTAAAAAAGGAAGTGAAAAATCTATTGGAAAAACGCATTTTACCCAGAAAATCCTAAAGACGCAGATAAAAAGAATACTTAATACGGCGGGAATCATTGAATGTCCAAGTGCCCTTATCGTTGAACCGCTTATTTCATATGTTGCTACAAGCCATTGGAATGAAACTACAATCAACATTCTTAAAACGCCATATTCTATTGCTACAGGATCAGTTGTGTAGATTTTAATAAAAAAGTTCCTGAAGAATACGAATAAAAAGTCCATTAAACCTGTGGAAAGAATTCCAAAAAGAATGCACAGAAGGTTTATTCTTTTGCAGCGTTCATATTTTTTTGCCCCAAGATTCTGACTTGTAAAAGAAGTTGTGGCCATATTAAACGAAAGAACAACATAATAACTAAAAAGTTCATAGTTTAATTCGCTTGCAGACCCTGCCATAGCTTGTGAACCAAAAGAGTTTATTGAACTTTGAACTATAAGGTTTGAAATAGCAAAAAGAATGGACTGAAGTCCTGATGGAATTCCTATCTTCATCATTTTAGAAAGAAGATGGAAGTTTAACGAAAGTTCTTTTAAGTTAAGATGAAGTTCGCCAGTTTCCTTTATAAGAAACGAAAGAACTAAAATTGAACTTACTCCAGTAGAAATTACGGTTGAAATTGCAACGCCAGCAACTCCAAGATGAAATACAATTACCAAAAGAAGATTTAAGCAAACATTTAAAATACCAGAAATTGTAAGTGCGATAAGCGGTCTTTTTGTGTCGCCTTTGCTTCGTAAAATTGAAGAGCCAAAGTTGTAAAGCATAAAAAACGGCATACCCATAAAATAAATACGAAGGTAAAGTGTTGCAAGGTTAAGAACATCGTCCGGAGTTTTTATAAAAATTAAAATTGGGCGGGCAATAAACCAGCCTAAAAAAATAAGTATTATTCCTGCAATTAAAGCAAATGTGATTGTTGTGTGGACTGCCTCGTGTATTTTTTCTTTTTTACCGGCACCGATAAAGTTTGCAATTACAACATTTGAACCAAGAGAGATTCCTACAAATAAACTGATTATAATGTTAATTACAGGACCGTTGCTTCCTACGGCGGCAAGAGCCTGACTGCCTGCAAAACGACCGGCAACTGCGGCGTCTGCTGAATTAAAAAGTTGCTGAAGAATGTTACTAAGCGCAATTGGAAGTGCAAACATTAGAATCTTATTCCAAAGAGGACCATTCAGCATGTCTATTTCGTTTTTTACTTTTTCCATTTTGATTTTACAGTTTTATTACAATTTTGAATAAAAGTACACAGTAAAATCGGAGTGTTTTTCTTTTTTGGTACAAGTCCACTCTTTTTTATCAAAATCAGGAAAGAATGAGTCTGCGTCTTTTGTAAGGGGCAAAAACTTTTCATCAAGTTCAGAAAGAATCATATTTGTGCAGATTTTTTCTTTTAAGGCAGAACAGTAAACTTCTGAGCCGCCGCAAATAAAAATGTCAGTAAATCCGTTCTTTTTACAAAGTTCAATCGCTTGTACAAAAGAAGAAACAACGTGAAGTCCTTCCATTTTAATTTTTTTAGAATGCGAAAGAACAATATTAAACCTACCTGGCAGAACTTTGTTTATTCCTAAAAAAGTATTCATTCCAAAAATTACGGCACCACCAATTGTAGTCTTTTTAAAATGTGCCATTTCTTCTGGAATGAACCATGGAATTTTACCGTCTTTTCCGATTGCCCTGTTTTTTGTAAATGCACAGATAATCGTAATTTTTAGCATTTAGACTTCTACCGCTACAAGATTTCCTTGCTTTTCATTTGCAGAAGCGTAAATGCTTCTTTTATTTCGGTATGGGTTTTTAAAATTATCTATTTGACTGCGAATCTGAACAAGATGATTTTTTATAAGCTCTCTGTTCTTTTCGTTTTGTAAAAGAACTTTTTCCTGAAGTTTTTCAAGGTCATTTTGAATTTCGTTTACTTTTTCTTCTGATTCAGGAAGAACGCCCTTTGCCGTTGTTTTATAAAGTTCGCTCATAGGAACGATGACTTTTTGAAGATTCTTTATTCCTTTAACAACCTGCATTTCAAGTTCTGCATGCGAAATTACTGCATTTGTATCGTCATTAGAAATCGAAGTTTCCTGTTTTTCAAGAACATTTAAATATTCCTGAAACTTTGCACGCTGCTGTTCAAGAAGTGCCTTAAATCTGTGTAAGATATTAACTCTTTCATTTAATTCTTCATCTGTAAGTTCTGTCATAGTTCCTCCCATGAAACGACTAACTTTTTAGCCCGTAATATCTAGAGTGGATTCTCTTAAAGATGTATTTGCAGGTGCGTTTACAACACTGTTTGATGCAGTTTTCCATGCTCCAAGAAGTTCATTCATCATATTAATTACAAATTCAATCTTTTCTTTAGAATGATTTATAATCGTACTTGTAAGTTCTCCATTAAAGTATATGTAGAGCGACATAAGATTTTTTGCAATGTCGCCGCCTTTTTCCATATCCAAGGAAACTTGCAGTTCCGTTATAATTGCCTGAGCTTTCTGAATTAATTTTGTAAAGTTTTCTATATCGCCCGGATTTACTTTATCTTCTGAATTGATAAGTGCGTTTGCAGAACTTAAGTTTTTTACTGCAGCTTCATACAGAAGAACAACAAGTTTTCCCTGACTTGCAGTTGTAATATTTGTTTTTTGATATGCAGAATATCCTTGATTGAACGCCATAGAATTCACCTCTTCTTCTATTTCGGAAATTGAAAAAAAATCTTTACCAAAAACTGAAATATTATCGACAATTCTTTTAATAGTTCGTATATTTAAAGGTAAAGATTATTTATCTCCTATAGGATTTTTTAATGAATAAAAAAACAGACAATGATGACGAAAATGACTTTGATCCGTATGGCTTTTTTAAGCTTGAGGTTCAAGATGATAAAAAGAATGATAAAAATCATAAAGATAAAAAGCCAAAGGGAAACTTTCCATTTTTAGGTTTTTTGATTTTTCTTTTAGCACTTTTGGTTTTACTTCAGGTAAATCTTCCGGGTAAATATTCTGTTTCTGAAATTGATTTTTCAAAATTTCGAGAAATGGTTTTAGACGGTCAGATTATAGAAGTTGAAATTGGGGAAAATTATTATTTAGGCTACGGCCCCAAAATAATTGTTCAGGAAAATACTGAAAGTCAGGAAAAAGGTTTCCGTGTTTTTCAAAAAGAAACAGATGAAAAAGAAAATCGTCCGGTTTACAAAGCATCTGGCTATCCGCTTTCAAAGTTCATTGAACTTCTTGATGAAAAGAAAGTTACCTATAAATTTGCTTCAAAGCAGAATAACGCAATAGTTTCTATGCTGTTGTCGTTAGCAGGACCAGTTATTTTCTTCCTTATAATATGGTTTCTTTTGTTCAGGAAAATGGGTGGTTCTTCTGGCGGAATGGGAAGTATTTTTGGAATTGGCGGTTCAAGGGCAAAGACAGTTGAAGAAGGAAAAGTTAAAACTCGTTTTGCCGATGTAGCCGGCGTTGATGAAGCAAAAGAAGAACTTGTTGAAGTTGTTGATTTTTTAAAGTCACCGCAAAAATATACGGAAATTGGTGGAAAGATTCCAAAAGGTGTTCTTTTAGTAGGACCTCCGGGAACTGGTAAAACAATGCTTGCTCGTGCCGTAGCCGGAGAAGCGGGTGTTCCGTTCTTTAGTATTTCTGGTTCAGACTTTGTAGAAATGTTTGTTGGTGTTGGTGCCAGTCGTGTGCGCGATTTGTTCAAACAGGCAAGAGAAAAAGCACCGTGTATTGTATTTATAGATGAAATTGATGCTCTTGGAAAAAGCCGTGTTAATGGTTTTGGTGGCGGAAATGACGAACGCGAACAAACGTTGAATCAACTTTTGGTTGAAATGGACGGTTTTGAAAATGAAAAAGGTTTGATTATTCTTGCGGCAACAAACCGTGCAGATATTCTTGACCCGGCATTGCTCCGTCCAGGTCGTTTTGACCGTCAGGTTCCAGTAGAAAGGCCTGATGTAGAAGGTCGCGAAGCAATTTTGCGTATTCATGCAAAAAATGTAAAACTTGCAGATGATGTTGATTTTGTTTCTATTGCACATGGAACAAGCGGTTTTGCTGGTGCAGACCTTGCAAACGTTGTAAATGAAGCCGCTCTTCTTGCTGTACGAAAAGGCAGAAAACTTGTTTGTATGGAAGATTTTAACGATGCAATAGATAAAGTTAGCATTGGTCTTAAAAAGAAGAGCAAAAAGGATAAAGAAAAGCAGTTACGCTTAACTTCTGTTCACGAAACAGGACACGCACTTGTTGGAGCGTTTACCCCGGATTATCCTCCTGTAAATAAAATAACTGTTGTTCCGCGTTCAAACGGAGTCGGCGGTTTTACACAGTATCGTGATAAAGAAGAAAAGTTTGCTCTTACAAAAAAAGATATGCTTTCTGAAGTAGACACTTTGCTTGGCGGTCGTGCCGCAGAACAGATTATTCTTGGCGATATTTCGACTGGTGCTTCTAACGATATTGCTCGTGCAACAGACATTTTAAAACAAATGATTGTTGATTACGGTATGAGCGAAAAGTTTAAGAATATGACGCTTGGTAAAGGTGTTCTTGGAAATCGTGGCGGAGATCCAAATCTTGTACGCGAATTTAGCGAAGATACTCAGAATTACATTGATAACGAAATTGCTAAATTAATGGAAGAACGCTATCAGCATGTTTTAAAACTTTTGGAAGAACATAAAGATTTGCTTATCTTTATTGCAGACCGTCTTAAAGAAAAAGAAACAATGGACGGCAAAGAATTTTATGAAATTGTAAACGGTGCAAAACATTGTGCTGAAATTACAGAGCAGGAAAAACTTTTAGAAAGTAAAGAATCTGCTGAAAATTCTGAAAACTAATCTAAATAAAAATAATGGGGAAAATATTTTGAAAAATGGATATTGACCCCATTATTTTCTTATAATAAAATATTTTCTATGAAAAAATATGCAAAATCTGTTATTGCCGTACTTGTTTTTTTTCTTTCTATGGCAATGCTTTCATCTCAATCTATTACAACAGCAAGTGAATATTTTAAGTCAATATCGGAATATTACGCAACGTTAAAAGATTATGAAGCGGATTTTGATATTCGGGCAGACAAAAAGGATATGGCTGGTCGAGTTTCTTATAAAAAACCAGATCTTTTACGAATGGATTTTACTTCACCAGAAAATCAAGTTATTGTTTTTAATGGTGATATGCTTACTATTTATCTACCAGATGAATCTGCTGTATTGCAGCAGTCTATAAAATCAGAATCATCAGGCAGTAATGCTGCAAACTTAAATACAGCTCAAGGACTTTCGCTTTTAAGTCGCTATTATGTAGTTGCTTACGAAGTAGGGCAGGAACCAGTTTTATTAGAAGAAAGTTCTTCTGAAAAAGTAGTAAAACTTATTCTTTCGCGAAGAAATTCTTCGGAATCATTTCGTTATATTAAAATTGCAATAAATGCAGAAACAAAACTTATCCGTCGTGTAGAAGCAGTTACTTCGCACGGTGAATCTTTTTTGTTCAACTTTACAGGATATAAAATAAATTCAGATCTTTCAGACCAAAGGTTTATTTACGATCCTCCGTCATCTGCAAACAATTACAATAACTTCTTGTTTTCGGAGTAGGGTTTAATGGAAAGTTATGGCGAAATTTTAAGAAAAGCACGCGAAGAAAAAAATCTTGATAAAGAGTTTGTTTCTAAGGAAACTTCAATCGCTCTTTCGTATATTAATGGTCTTGAAGCAGAAGATGACAGTGCATTCCCTGGCGAAGCATATATGCAGGGTTTTATGCGTAATTATGCGGATTATCTTGGTGTAAATCCTGAAACAGTCCTTACTTTATATAAAAATAAAAAACTTCAGGAAGCACCTGTTCCTGAAAATCTTTATGTACACGCAAAGCCGGGATATTTTTGGCCGCTTGTTTGCGGTGGAATCGTTCTTGTTATTGCAGCAGTTTTCATAATTCTTTTTGTGTGCATATTAAGAAAAAAAACGACAGTAACAGAAGATGTTGTTTTAGAAAAAAACTCTACCGTAAAAAGATACGAACTTACAGAAAAAGCATTAAAAACACGACTTTACAAAGGTGACCAAATTATATTCCCGGGTAAAGACGGTGATGTGGTTCTTACGGTAAGTTCTACGCTTACAGAGTTTGGTCTTATGTGCCCGGTAGGAACTTTGCTTACAGAACTTGCAGAAGAATCTGACCTTGATATTGATGGCGATTCAAATACAGATTTAATTGTATATGTTTCAGACATTTCTTCTGCAAATGAAGACCGTGGGGCAGAAGTACGAATATTAAAGCGTGGAGACGGTGCATTTGTTGCTTCTGTTAATCGAGATGAAATTCCATTTGCTTCTGAAATTGATTCTTCATACAAGAAGACTGTTATTCTTGAAGATAACCGAGCATATCCGTTTACTGTAAATGCAAGTTTCCGCGGTGCCTGCGAATTCCGTTACAAAATTGATAAGCACGATGCAATTGAAGCATATTATACAAGTGGCGAAGTTGTAACGATTACGGCAAATAACGGCGTTCGATTATGGATGTCTAACTGCAATACTGTTAAGTTTGGTATTGTAGCAGATTCAAAATCTTATGATATTGAAATTGGACGAGCCGGTCAGGTTTTAGCAGAAGATATAAAGTGGATAAAAGATACTGACGGAAAGTATAAGCTGGTGGTAATTGAAATTGACTAAATTTTTTATTGACCAGCACGGTTGTGCAAAAAATCAGGTAGACGGTGAAATTATTATTAATCGGCTGCTTAATAACGGAATGCAGCAGACATTTTTGCCAGAAGAAGCAGATTTTATAATTATTAATTCCTGCGGTTTTATTGAAAGTGCAAAAAAAGAATCCTTAGACGCTGTTTATGGTGCAAAAAAACAATATCCCAATGCAAAAGTTCTTCTAGCAGGCTGTTTAGCAGAACGATATGCAGAACTTTTTAAGGAACAACTTCCAGAAGCAGATGCGATTATAGGAAACGGCAATCTTGAAAAAATTGATACAGTCGTAAAACAAATGCTGAGCGGAAAGCGTCCTGTAGAAAAATACGTACAGGAAGGCGTTTGCACAGGCGAGCGAAAAGTTCTTTTAGGGTACAAGGGCAGTGCATTTATAAAAATTACAGAAGGATGTTCAAATCACTGTTCATTTTGTGCAATCCCAGTCATTCGTGGAGAATTAAGAAGCCGCCCTGCACAAAGCATTATTAATGAAATCTCCGACCTTTATAAAAAAGGCGTTGTAGAATTTAATCTTATTGGTCAAGATTTAGCTGCGTACGGCACAGGCGAAGGCGATAATGTTTTTGGTACAGGCAGAACTAAACTTCCTGAATGGAAAGATGGAAAAAATCTTGGAACAAAAGAAGAATCCGCACTTGCTCGTCTTTTAAAAATGATTTCCGAATTAAAAGGAAACTTTATAGTGCGTCCGCTTTATATTCATCCTGATCACTTTAATCAGGATATACTTTCTGTAATGCAAAAAGATAAACGGCTTTTGCCTTATTTTGATATACCATTTCAAAGCGGAAGCGAAAACATTATTCACAGAATGAACCGTTTAGGTAGTCCAACTGAGTATTTAAATCTTATTTCTAACATAAAAAAAGCATTGCCAAATGCAACTATTAGAACTACTTTTTTAACAGGATTTCCAGGCGAAACAGAAGAAGAAGCAAATGAAACTGTAGAGTTCTTAAATAAACTGCAAAGCGATTGGTCGGGTTGCTTTCCTTATAGCAGAGAAGAAGACACGCCAGCATATTCATTTAAGAACAGAGTAAAAGCAAATGTTTCTAAAAAACGAGCAGAAAAACTTTGTGCAGTTCAAGCGGAAATTACAAAAAAACATCTTACTTCTTATGTTGGAAAAGAATTTGACATATTAATAGAAGAAATTGTTTCTGGTACAGAAGGTCTTGCCATAGGAAGAGCATGGTTTCAGGCATCGGAAGTAGATGGAAATGTAGTTGTTCGCTACGAAAAAGAAGTTGGAAACGAAAAAGATTTTGTAAAAACAGGTCGTTTTGTAAGAGCAAAAATCGTTGCAAGTGGCGATGTAGATTTAGATGCAATATTTGTAGGTGATTCGCCTTTTAACGAAAATGCAGAAAAAAAAGAAAACGAAAGTTTAATTTATGCTCCTGAAATAAGGAATTAAGGCAAATGGCGTTTGAATACCTAGAAACATTAAACCCTGAGCAAACTGAAGCAGTTGTGCATTCAGGTAGTCCTCTTTTAATTCTTGCAGGTGCAGGTTCTGGTAAAACTAGAGTAATTACAACAAAAATTGCATATTTAATACAACACGAAAATGTAGAACCGTGGTCTATTCTTGCAGTTACATTTACAAAAAAAGCTGCAAACGAAATGAAAGAAAGAGCAATTTTACTTGAACCAAAAGCAGGACAGTCACAAATTAAAACATTTCATTCTTTTGGGGCTTGGTTTTTGCGTCGTTATGCAGAAGCAGCAGGATTAGAACCAAACTTTACAGTTTTTGACGATGACGACAGCGTTAATCTTTTAATAAAAGCAATGCCTACTCTTACAAAGAAAAATGCAAGAGAACTTTCCCATAAAATTGCACTTTGCAAAGATTATTGCCTTACGCCAAACGATGATCTTTCTAGGTTTGACGATTATGGAAATCTTTCTAAAGTATACGAAGCATATCAAACTAGACTTTCTGCTACTGGAAACGCAGATTTTGGCGACCTTATAATGAAAGTAGTTCAAGTTCTTGAACAAAATGAAGACATAAGAAGGCAAATGCAGCACAGATTCCGTGTTGTAATGGTTGATGAATATCAGGATTCAAACGTAGCACAATTCAGACTTTTAAAAGCACTTACCAGCACAGCAGAAGAAAATAAAACTTATGTTTGCGTTGTAGGCGATGACGATCAGTCTATTTACAAATTTAGAGGAGCGGAAGTTCAAAATATTTTGCAGTTTCCAAATTATTTTAAAGGAACGCAGATTATAAAATTGGAAAGAAATTATCGCTCTATGGAAAAGATTTTAGTGGCAGCCGACGCGGTTGTTTCTAACAATTCTGATAGGCTTGGAAAAACTCTTGTTGCAGTTCGTGGCGAAGGCAAAAAGCCAGTTCTTGCGTTTCTTGAAAATCAAGAAAAAGAAGCGGAATTTTGCGTTCATTTAATTATAACAGCTGTAAAACAAGGTGCAAAATACAGCGATTTTGCACTTTTATACAGAACAAACGCACAGTCACTTTCGCTAGAAACAGAGTTTATTCATAAAAAAGTTCCATATGTAGTTGTGGGTTCCCTTAAATTTTACGATAGGGAAGAAATAAAAGACGTATTAAGTTATCTTTCTTTTATTGCAAACTCACGAAACGAAATTGCATTTTCTCGTATAGCAAATAAACCGGTGCGTGGAGTTGGCGAAAAATCCCAGGCAAAAATTATAGAAGCAGCATATGATTTTTCTAGTTCTACGGGCGAAAAAATTGATTTTCTTAACGCATGCGAAAGGTCTTCTTCTGGTTTATCAAAAAAAGTAAGTACAGGACTCAAAGAATTTGTAAATATTATAAAAACCTTAAAAGAACTTTTACAGGAAAAATCTAAAACAGCAGAAAAGTTATCTAAAACAGAAAAACTTTCAGAAGAAGCATTATTTGACATAGAAATTATAGAAAAACCAACCGAAGAAAAAAGTTTTGCAAACCTTTCTGATTTTGTTCGTCGCGTAATAGAAGATTCTGGTCTTTCTGAATACCACAAAACGCAAGATAAAACAGAAGGAACAACTCGCGTTCAAAATATGATAGAACTTGCAAATGCCGCAATGGATTATCCGTATTCTTATAAAGGTCTTGTAGATTTTTTGGATACAATTGAACTTGATAGGACTTTGGCAAAAGAAACAGATGAAGATCATGATGCTGTAACGCTTATAACGTTGCACAATACAAAAGGTCTTGAGTTTAATCGTGTTATAATTACCGGGCTTGAAAACGGAATATTTCCACGCGAAGATGAAAGTGAAGAAGACCTTGAAGAAGAACGACGGCTTTTTTATGTTGGAATCACCAGAGCAAAAGATGAACTTTACATAACAAGTTGTGCAATGCGTCGTATATATGGAAGACTTGAAGCTGTAACGCCAAGTATTTTTCTTAAAGAAGCAGGCGATGTTTTTAATGTTATGGGTCGAATCCCTTATAGTTTTAAGAAAAACTGTAACGGTTCAAAGAAAAATAGCAACGACGATGAAGATTATGAAGACGACGAATACTTTGAAGACGATGAAGAACTTTCGCCAAAATATGAAATTCTTAAAAAATGGCAAAAAGGGCTAAAAGTGTATCACGATGATTACGGTTACGGTCATATTATAAAAAGCGATGATTCTTCTGGCGAAGTTGTAATTACAGTTCAATTTGAAAACGGCGAAAGCAAACGCTTTATGCCTGAATATCAAAGTCGAAGTTTAGACATAATAAAAGATTAATTTTTTTGCTGAAAAATTATTTTTCTGTGCTAAACTAAAATCACTATGGAAAAATCTAATGAATGGTTAAATAGCGTATATAGTGATGGTTCTGCTCTTTTTGTAAGTAATCCGTGTCCTAAAAAAGGCGAGAAAGTAAAGATTTTACTAAAGATGTTGGAAAACTCCGAAGTAAAAAGTATCTTTATTTCTGGTAAAAAAAATGGAGTTAATATTCCTGTAAAAATGCAGGAAGTTTGTAAAAAAAACGCACTTTCATACTATCAAGGCGAAGTTACGATTTGGGAAGATGAGTTTTCCTATCATTTTATTATTGCAACCAAAAATTTTATTTATTACTACACTCAAAAAGGTATAGAAACATACATTCCAGGCGAAGAAAATAACTTTCGCATTTTAACTGACTACAAACAGCCGGAATGGATTAAAAATGCGGTTTTCTATCAGATTTTTCCTGAAAGATTCTGTAATGGAAACCCACAAATAAGCGTAAAAGACGGTGAATATACATTTGAAGGTTATCCTAGTATACAAGTAAAAGATTGGAATAAAGTGCCGGAAGAATATGACAAAGTTCATTGTCTTGATTTTTATGGTGGCGACCTTGAAGGAATTAAGCAGAAAATTCCATATCTAAAAAAGTTAGGTGTTACCGCACTTTATTTAAATCCCATTTTTTATGCAGCAACCGTACATAAATACGACTGTTTAGACTATTTTCATGTTGACCCGCATTTTGGCGGCGACAAAGCATTGGAAAATCTTATAAACGAACTGCACAAAAATGAAATGAAAATCATTCTTGATGTTTCAATTAATCACACAGGAACGGCAAACAGATGGTTTAATAAAGAAGGCGTGTTCTTTCCAAAAACAGAAGGAGCGTACAATAATCCCGATTCACAGGAAAGGGAATATTACTTTTTTAATAAAGACAACACATACAAGTGCTGGTTTGACGTTCCAAGCCTTCCAACATTAAATTATCAAAGTGAAAAATTACGAAATCGACTTTACCGTGATGATGATTCCCTTGTAAAAAAATGGCTTAAAAAACCTTACGGAATTGATGGCTGGCGTTTTGACGTTGCAGACACAATGGCAAGAAACGATAAAATCCAGTTGCACCACGAAGTTTGGCCGCAAATTAGAAAAAGCATAAAAGAAGAAAACGACCAGGCGTATATTCTTGCAGAAGACTGGACGGACTGTACAGCGTTTTTAAATGGAAACGAATGGGATAGCCCTATGAACTATTATTCTTCGTGCAGGGCAATTCGTGGTTTTTATGGTCAGGTAGATTTTCAGAACTCTCATAATCCTGAGTTAAAAGAGATAAGTTTTAAATGGACGGCAAAAGATTTAGCGAACTGCATAAGGAATTACCTTTCTAAATTGCCGTATGTAATTGTTCAAAATCTTTTTAATCTTTTGGACAGTCACGATATTTCGCGTTTTCATAATGATAAAAATATGAGTAAAGATTATGTGCGTGGTGCAGTAATTATGATTTTTACTTTGCCGGGCTGCACAAATATGTATTATGGAGACGAAGCAGAAATTGATGGAAAAACAGAAACGATAGAAGGCTGCCGTTATCCTATGCCGTGGAATAAAGACATAGAAAATCTTTCTAGTTATAAATTGTATTCAATATTGTGCAGTATAAAAACTTCTTCACCTGCATTTAAGGATGGTGGTTTTAAAATCTTATGGGAAGAAGATTATGTTTTTGCGTTTGCTCGTTTTACAGATGAAGAATTGTGGCTAACCGTAGTTTCTAGCGATTCAGAAGAAAGAGAAATAGAGGTTCCACTTTATATTTTTGGAAAATCTTTTGCCGCTAAAACTGCACCGCAAAACGATGCTCTTGGCGAAAGAACAGAATGTTCCATAGATAATGGAAAACTTTTGCTAAAAGTCCCAGCAGGCAAGGCGTATTTAGTAAGGATTTAAAAACTGCTAGTTACGTTACTGCATTTAAAGGACTTGAGGTATGGAAGCGAATAAAATAGAAAAAATTGACAAAATAAGACAAATTGGCGAAACGGTATCTGTTGAATTTAAGCGTTGTGGCGGAAACATTGAACACGATGTTTATGAAACCGTCT
>CAYZXM010000045.1:0-16685 GCA_964482455.1 uncultured Treponema sp.
GTGATTTTTTTGATGTCCCATTTGGAGGTTAAGGCAGGAGTAATGTACTGAAGTTTAATGTCTTCTTCTGTCATTTCGTTTATATCAAAAATATCACTCATAAAAAGCTTCCTTTAAGTTTTCAACCATTTTATCCTATTTTTAATGAATTTTGAATAAAACGTAAAATATGTTTTACAAATTTTTCTAAAACTCTAAATTTAGCTTATTTATGGTAATTTTTTTTTATACGTGTTAAAGTTAAATATCTTAAAAACTTTTATTCTGGCGGTTTTAGATGGATTCTTCATTTTTTGATTATGAAAATTATAAGAGAGATGATATTAGAGCGATTGACGCAAAGTTTGAAGCCCAAAAAATAGCATTTGCACCTTTAACTTTTCAGGCAATAAGAACAATGATAGAAACTGGCATTCTTTCTGAAATAGAAAATGCAGGTGATGTTGGAATTACTCGTAAAGAACTTAGTCAAAAAACAAATATAAGTGAATATGGAATTGGCGTTCTTTGCGAAATGGCACTTGGAATGAACGTTATTCGGTTCAGTAAAGATACAGAAGCAGGTATAGAAGAAAAAGAAAAATTTGTTCTTTCAAAAACTGGCTGGATGCTCTTAGAAGATGATTTAACAAAAGTAAATTTTTGGTTTACAAACGACATTTGCTACGAAGGAGCATTTAATTTAAAAGAATCGATTTTAAATAAAAAGCCGGAAGGTTTAAAAGTCTTTGGCGATAAATGGACAACTGTTTACGAAGCACTTTCTAGTTTGCCAGAAAAAGCAAAAAAATCCTGGTTTGATTTTGACCACTTTTATAGCGATATTGCTTTTCCAGAAGCACTTCCTATTGTTTTTGCAGAAAAACCAAAAACAATTGTCGATATTGGCGGTAATACTGCAAAATGGTCAATTGCATGTTGCAAATACAATCCAGATGTAAAAATGACAATTGTCGATTTGCCGGGGCAAACTGCGGTTGCAGAAAAAAATGCTAAAAATGCTGGTTTTGCAGACCGAATTGGTTTTTGCACAGGAAATGTTCTTGCAGAAAGCACAAAACTTCCGTCTTCGCCAGATGCTGTATGGATGAGCCAGTTCTTAGACTGTTTTAGTCTTTCGCAGATAACAAAAATCCTTAAAAAAGTTCACGAATCGGCAACGGAAAAAACAAATGTTTACGTTTTGGAACCTCTTTGGGATAAGCAGCGTTTTGAAACTGCCGCATATTCTTTACAGGCAACTTCTTTGTATTTTACTTGCATTGCAAACGGAAACAGTAAAATGTACCGCTATGGTGAACTTACGGATGCAATTTGTAAGGCTGGTTTTGAACTAAAAACTGCACATCACAATCTTGGTTCAAATGCATATTCTCTTTTGGTATTCAGAAAAAAATAAATGAAAGATTTTTTTGTTTCAAATGTTCATAAATGGCAGCCGCTAAAAGAAAATCCAAAGGAAAAGCCAAAACTTGAGTTTGCAGACTCGCTTTTTAAACGTCGTTTAAGTCAGATTACAAGAATGACGATTCAAGTTTTGCACGATTTATTAATAGAAGCACCAAATGCAAAGGATTATAAACAGGTTTTTGTTTCTTTTCGTGGTGAAATTGAACGAGAATTTACTATTAATAAGGGAATTATAGAAGATTCGGAAATCCTTCCTGCTGGTTTTAGTCTTTCTGTTTTTAATACGCCGATTGCTTCTGCTACACTTTGTTTAGGCTTAAAAGCTGGGTATTCTGTAATTTATCCTTCTAAAAATAATTTTTATGCTTCCCTTTCAGGTGCCGCTTCGCCAATCCTTTGTGGTAGTGAAGAAAATGTTATTTTGGTTTATGCTGACGAGTATGTTCCAGAGCAATATGGTTTTATTTTACCTAAAGATAATGAACCGCTTGCATTTGCCTGCATTTTAAGTGGTAAAAAGTTGGATAATTCTGTAAAGATAAATTTAGATGAATGTAAGGAATCTTTAAAAAATCCTCTGGATTTTTTAGCAAAAGTCCAGTAATCGTGAGGAAATAAAATGGCAAAAGAGTCAAAAGAAGAAATTGAACAGAAATATAATCACAAGGAACTTCCAAAAGTAAAAAACTTTTTATGGTACACCTATACTGCTTTTATGAAGCTTTTTTTCTATTTTTTCTTTGGAACGGGAAGTATTGTTCTTGCGATTTTTGTTTTTCCATGGATTCGCGTGTTTGAACACAACAAACATAAATTTCAGATAAAGGCTAGGGCGTTTGTTTCAGCTTCGTTCAGATTTTTTATTAATTTTATGCGTGTAACTGGCGTTGTTCGCTTAAAGGTTAGCGATAAAAATGCTTTTAGAAACATTCACGGAAAAGTAATTATTGCAAACCATCCGTCTATGCTTGATTTTGTATTTATAATGTCGCTTGTGCCAAATGCAAACTGTATTGTTCGCGGTGGCTTAGCAAAAACGGTTCTTGCTGGTGTAATAAAACAATGCTACATAGTAAATACGCTTGATTTTGATGAACTTTGTGCGTTGTGCAAGCAGACTTTAGACGAAGGCAATAACGTTATAATCTTTCCAGAAGGAACTCGTTCTCCGCGTCATGGTAAAAATCCTTACAAAAAAGGTGCGGCTCGCATTGCATATTATTCAAAAGCAGATATTTTACCTGTTCTTGTTGGCGGAAACGATAAATATGGTCTTGGAAAGCATGACCCTATGTGGTCTTACAATCATACAGAAACTTACGTTTATGATTTTTCAATGCTCCCTGAAATTAAAATAGCGGATTATGTTCAACTTACAGAAACAATTGCTGCAAAACGTATTACAGACAAAATGGAAGAAGTTCTTTATGGTGCAGTAAAGAAAAATGATACTTTGTATGTAACAAATCGGGATAAAGAAGATTAAAAAAGGAGGCCTTTTATGACAGAAAAAGAAAAAATGCTTTTAGGAAAGATTTATGATTCTTCTGATGTAGAACTTCTTAAATTACGACAGAATGCACATAAACTTTCTGAAGATTACAACAAAACTTACGAAACAGAAGAAGAAAAACGTTCTACAATTTTAAAAGATTTAATTCCTTCGCAAGGGGAAGGTTTATATTTACAAGGACCGATTCATTTTGATTACGGTCACTTTACTTCTTTTGGAAAGAATTGTTACGCAAACTTTAATCTTACTGTTCTTGATTGTGCTCCTGTTTCGATTGGTGATAATGTTTTTTTTGGTCCGAACTGTTCGCTTGTAACGCCAATTCATCCTTTATTGAACGAAGAAAGAATGCCTAGAAAAAAGCCTGACGGCTCTACTTATATTTTGGAATATGCAAAACCGATTACAATAAAATCTGGTTCGTGGTTTGCAACAAATGTAACGGTTTGCGGCGGAGTTACAATTGGTGAAAACTGCGTTATTGCAGCCGGAAGTGTTGTTACCCACGATATACCGCCGAACAGCCTTGCTGCTGGTGTTCCGTGCCGTGTAATCCGCACCCTTACAGATGCGGATAGGCTTAAAAAAGACCTTTTTGCAGAATAAAATTAATAGGTTACTTCGCCATCATGTTTTAAAATAGATGTGCTTGTTACATTTGAAAGCGATGAAATTTCTTTTAGAAGATTTTCATCGTTTTCTGTTTTAATTTCTATTACAAGATCTGTGCGGTTGTTTGCAAGTGAGCAGGATTTTACCGTAAAAGACGAGCAGAACTTTTCTACAGAAGGAAGAACGGTTTCTTCTATTATATAGGTTTCTCCGCTTATCATAAGGATTTTTGCGGCTTTTGCAACTGGAACTTTTTCAAATACGAGTAGGGCAACTGTTACAATAAACGAAAGTGCGAATGCAATTTCTGCCTGTCCTGCTCCAGTTATAATTCCACAAGAAATAGACCAAAATAAAAAGATTAAATCCATTGGATCTTTTATTGCAGTTCTGAATCTTACTATAGAAAGTGCACCAACCATACCGAGCGAAACAACAACGTTAGATTGCATTGTAAGAATAATTCCTGCGGTAATAAGATTTATAACTGCAAGTGAAATATTAAAATTCTTTGAGTAGAATGTTTTTCTAGTTAAAATTCTATATGCAATAAAAATATAAACTGAAAAAATTGCTGAGATTGCAAAAACAATTAGAATATTTTCAGGCGTCATATCATAGCGTGAAAATCCTTCTATAAATGATTTTTTAAAAATATCCTTAAATGTTGTCATAAAACCTCCAAAAAAAGTTTATTTTATTGTTTCTTTAAAATTATATTTTCTGCATAAATAGTATTTTGAAAAAGAATTCTGTCTGAGTAATGTTGTTTGTAATAGGGATGCAATGTAATCAGGCAATAGTTCATCAAATTTTACTTCCAGCATATTTGTGTTTAATGGCATAACTGGCCTAAATGCTGTTTCCTTATTAAAAAATCCTTTTATATCTGATGAACTGCGAATGTTTCTGTCAAATGTGATTCTTACGTTTCCTATTTTGTAGATGTATGGAACTCTTTCGTATGCAACTATGCAAACTGGCTTAAATCCAGAAAATTGCATTTTTGAAATAAGTTTTTTTAATAGATATGGAGAATCATTTTTTATTTCTGGGATTTTTCCGTTCATAATGGTTGTGCATTCTTCTTTTGAAATGGGACACGAATGTTTTAAGGTTTTTCCGTTTTGTTTTTGCTTTAATTCAAGGGAAATTCTTTGTGAATCGCAGTTGTAAATGCGAATTCTAAACTTTTCGCGCGGGTCAATGCCATCTTCGTTTTCGTAATAGCAGGTGTTTTGCATATCGTCAAAATAAATACTTCGTATTGAATATGAGCCAGTTGCACCAGTATGCGAATCAAGGGTAAGAACAGAACTTACCCGCTTTTCTAAAACTGAAAGAATAATTTCTGGCGAAACATATTTATATTCGTGGCGATATTTAAGCATTTTTTTATTTCCAGGAAATCCTAAAATACGAAATACAATTAGTTCAATTTTGAACTATCTAACAGAAAATAGTCTACATTTTTTATTTTATTTAGTAAATAGGTTTAAGCAAATAAACCTAAGATTTTTTTCTTTTATTTTACATTGCTTTATTGTTTTTTTAAAATTTACTCTTATAATTTTTGTATGAAAAAACTTGGTCAAAAAGCAAAACGCAGAATAATTTACGGCATTATGCTGCTTTCTATGTCGTTATTTTTTATTGCCGCTGCACTTAATCATATTACAATTGAAAAATGCAAAAAACTAAATCTTCCTGTTTTATATATCACAACAGAAAATAACAGGCGAATTACAAAAAAAGAAACTTATGTAGAAGCAAATTATGTTTTAGACGATTTTTCTGGAAAATGCAGAATTCGCGGTCATGGTAACACAACTTGGGTAACTCGTGAACTTTATAAAAAACCTTATCTTTTAAGTTTAAAGAATTCAGTTCCGCTTTCTGGTCTTAGAAGTGGAAAAAAATGGATTTTAATGGCAAATACGGCAGATAAATCTGTTTTAAGAAATTTTTATGCGGAAAATCTTGCAGAAAATGTATGGAACAATTTTAAATGGACTCCTTCCAGCAGATTTATAACCTTGGTTATTAATGGAAAATACAGCGGTCTTTATGGTTTAACTGAAAAAGTAGAAATGGAAAACGGCCGCATTGCCGACCATTGCGGGCCTGGTTCATTTTTAGCCTGTGTAAACAGCAGAATGGATAAAGAATATAATTTTGTTACAAATAGTGGTGTAAAAATTAGTTTTCGTTCTCCTGAAGCTACAACAGACACTTACATAAAATGGAAAGATATTTTTCAATATTTTGAAGATAAAATCTATTCTGGTTTAGAATGGAATAAAGATGAACTTGGAAAATATTTTGATATACCTTCGTTTATTGACTGGTATTTAATAAACGATTTTTCAAAAAATCACGATGCGGCATTTCAGGCGTCTTGTTTTATGTACTATGATACAAAAACTAAAAAAATATATATGGGGCCTGCGTGGGATTTTGACCTTGCGTTTGGAAACATAAGTTGGGATAACTGCGAAAAAACTGACGGTTTTTGGGTAAATACAAACGGCTGGTATAAAGAACTGTGGAAATCAGAAGCATTTAAAAAAGCAGTAAAAGAAAGATGGAACGAAAGAAAAAGTTTAATACAAGATTCTTATAAATATCTTAATGAGCAAGCGTATATATTAAAAAATGCAATCGAACTGAATAATCGTATTTATCCATCTTTTGGAAAAAGGCAATGGCCACACACAAAAGGGTGGAAAAACAGGAAAACTCATCAAGATGAATTAAATTATCTTACAGATTGGATTTCTAATCGTTATGAATGGTACGACAAAGCAATAAACGAATTATAAAACTAGAACATCTAGGGTTATTTTTTGACTATAGAAATAGATTTTTATTTGCATTAGAATACATTATCAACAAACTAAAAACGAGAGTTCAAAAGTATGTCTGATTTAATTTTTAAGATTTCACCGAATATTGTTCTTGGTTCATATACTCTAACAAGGCTTCCTCAGTATGTAAAACAATGGGGATCAAAGTTTATGGTTATTCTTGATCCTATTCTTAAAGATTTTGATATTGTACAAAAAATTACCCAGCCTTTAACAGAACGTAAAATTGATTTTTTTATTTACGATTCTTTTCCAGATGGTGCAACAACAAAAGATATTGAAAAAGCACTTACTTTAGCAAAACAAAGTCATATTCATGGAATTATTGCTGCTGGTGGCGAAAAAGCCTTAAAGGCTGGCTGTGCAATTGCCTCCCTTTATAACGAAAGTTTTGGTATTTACAATTATATAGACGGCTCTGTTCCAACATCTGCTTCACTTCCATTAATTTGCGTTCCTAGTACAATGCGTGCTCCTTACGAGTTTACTTCTTCTATTCCGATTATTGATTCAAGAAGCGGTCAGGTTCGCCTTTTAAAAACGCAGAGTAGTTTGTGTCGCCTTATGTTATGGGACCCAAATCTTTCGCTTACTCTTACTGATAATCAAAATGCGTCTTTTTCGTTGGAAACTTTTTGTATTGCCTGTGAAGCGTATCTTTCGCAAAAAGCATCATTTTTTAGTGATATGTTTTGCGAAAAATCGATTGAACTTTTAAGTTACGGAATCAACGGTAAAAAATCGCTTGATATTACAACTCCGCAGGAAATTTTATTATCGCAAGGCGGATGTATGGCGTCTCTTGCTGCCGCAACCAGTTCTGTTGGAATTGCAAGTATTTTGGCTCTTACGATTAATGCTCGTTTTAAAATTACGCGTTCGCTTGTTGTGTCTATTCTTTTTCCTTATATGCTGGAAGAAGTTTCAAAATATAAAGCGGATAGAATTGAAAAAATTGCTAAACTTTTTGGTGTTGCAGAAAATAATCAAAATCAGAGTGAAGCAATTACTTCTCTTGTAGAAAATATACGCCAGCACCTTGCAAAAGCAAATCTTCCGACTCGATTAAAGGATTTGAATCTTACTATGGAACAACTTGCAGTTTGTGCAGAAGATGCCGGTCAGTTAGACCTTATGATGTCGCTTCCAAAAAGTATGACAACAGATGAACTTTTTGAACTTTTAAAAACTGCATATTAAATAAATTAAAAATGATAGATCCAAATAAACTTTTTCAACTTTCTGGTGGTCAAAAACGAAGAAAACTTGCTCTTACATTTGGAGCATTGGAACGCGACATTGCAGGTATTCCAGAAAAAGGAATGGAATACAATTACACTTGCATGACGCGTAAAGAATACACAAGAAAAATAACTGAAATTCTTCTTGAAGACCCAAAACTTTCGCCACAGGCAGTAGATGAACTTAAAACTTTACTTTCACAAGAAGATTTTGACGAGCGAAAAGTTTGCAACACGGCAAGAAATTATCTTTTACAGATAATAGGCACGTTCCCGGCAGAATGGGATTTAGTTATCGCACCTCACGCTTCACCTGTTACAGAAGATGGTGTTGTAAAAAAAAGAAATTTTTATGTTGATACCGCAGTTTATGCTGAAGACATTCGCTCTCCGTTTAATATTGGCTCAATTTTTCGTACCGCAGAAGGAATGGGACTTGAAAAAGTTTATATTTCTTCTGGCTGTGTAGACCCTATGCAACCGCGTTCTGTAAGAAGCGGAATGGGTTGCGTTGAAACTATGGGTTTTGAACGCCTTACACTTGAACAACTTCCAAAAGATATTCCTGTTTTTGCATTGGAAACAGGCGGAACTCCTATTGATGATTTTGTTTTTCCAGAAAAAGGAATCTGCATAATCGGGTCAGAAGAACTTGGAGTAAGTCCGCAGGCATTAAAACGTGCTACATACGGAATTGTTACAATTCCGATGATTGGCTTAAAAGCTTCCCTAAATGTAGGGGTTGCCTTTGGAATTCTTATGCAAAAATGGTGCGAAAAACTTAAAAATAAAAATTAAAACTGTTTAAAAGCTGCAGCAAGTTTTCTTGAAATAACTTCAAATTCATCTTCATCAGTAAGATCAAATAATTTTAATACATTTTGATCAATCTGATAAAAATCTAAAAGTTCTTCCTGATAATAACTTATTGAATCTGCAAGGTTTACGATTGAAACAAGTTTTTTGTTTTCACTAGGAGCATTTTCTGGTGAATGATGATAACGAATTACATCAATAAGACTTTTTGGAAAGTTCCACTTTTCTGCAATGCGGGCACCAATTTCACCATGATTTACACCGGAAACAATTTTTTCAAACAATTCAGGTGATATTCCTTTTGAAATACAAATGTTTTTTATGCTGTCAAGATAACCTGGTTTTGCATTTTCAAAGATAATTTTTCCCATATCGTGCAAAAGACCGCAAACGTAGGAATCTTCTATAACATCTTTTTCATTTGCACAAAAGTTTCGGGCAAGATTATATGAATAAAATGCAACTTGATAAGAATGTGTCCATAATTTTTCGTTATTTCCGGCAACATTGGCAAAAGTTTTTAATGAACCAACGGTAAATAACATATTTTTTATACCGTGGATTCCTATCATCTTAACTGCGTCAACAATATTTTTACACGGAACTGAAAGCGAAAATGCAGCAGAATTTACTTGTTTTAAAAGTTCAGCCGTAAGTGCAACATCATTTGAAATCTGTGCGGCAATTTCTGCCATCTTTACATCAGGATCGCTTAAAAGTTTACTTAAACGAGAAATATTTTCCGGAAACTGTGGCATTATATCTATTGCATTTTTAAATTCGTTAGAAATTGCTTCTAATTCATATTCTGTTTTTTCATTAAGAGGAAGAATGATTCTAGTAATTGTTTCGCCATTTTCTGAAATTGTTTGAAAGTTTTCTTCCTGCAACCCGATTTTTTCAAGCATTAAAATCATAATGATAAGCCCAAGACCTGCACCTTCTGAATCGTCCATAACTTTAGACATTGCATCTTCAAAAGATGTGTACTGTTGTGCTCTGCATAATTTATCGTGAATTCGTTTGTATTCGTATACAACCATGCTTGAATTATTGCGGATTTCCAGTTTTATTTTATTATTTCTAAAATGCAATACAAACTTTACGTAAAGACCGGCTCTTTTTTGTTTTTCAAGATAATAATTTACGTTGTTTAAGGTATTTTCTTTAAAATCTTTCATTCCCTCTTCGTAATCATGAGGGTCGTTTATATTAAGATGTTTTTCTGTAAAATAAACTCGTTTTGTATTTGCTTTTTTTGCGTTTGTAACTAATTCTTGCAGACAGTAGGTAAGGTAACCAACCATATGGCTCTGCCCAAGTTGCGAAAGAAATTCGGTAAGAACATCTTTCATATAAAGTTCCATATCGTGAGGCAGTGTGTAAGTAGTAATTGTAAGTGGTAAGCCTGACCTTATTGCTAAAGCAATTTTTTTGGAATCTACAGTAATTTTATCATCCGCCATAACATGCTTTCCATATTTTAAACTTTTTTTATTATATTCTATTCTACTGAAAAATCTGAAATAAAAAAAGAGTAAAAATAATGCTTATTAATGGAATAAAGAAAAACCGCCAGGATTTTTTGAGCCAGCTTTTACCCAATTTACAATATTTTTTAATGGAAGTTTAGATTTTAAGCCGTCAAGACTATCAATATACGAGTTTAACCAAGAAGAAAAATCTGATTCATTTTTCATAGTTTCATTTTGATTATCGCCAGCAACAAGAAGTACAGAGATATTTTCTTCTTCTGCAAAAACGGAAGCAATATTTTCTGCAAAAGTTGCAAAAGCAGCTTCGCCTGCAGCTACAAATGGGTTTGAAGGATTTTCTATCGTATTTTTTAATGCTAAAGAAAGTTTTACATCTTTAAAGTCTGGTTGAGATTTAAGAATAAAGATAAGGCGACTTTTTGTTTTGTGCTGGCGGATTCTGTTTAATACTTCTAAAGATAAAAATTGAAATGAAGAAATAAGAGTGTCCGTCGCTTTTGTGCAATTTTCGATTGAAAAATCTTTAAAAACAGATGAGTAATATGCAGAATCATAATAAAAAATAAAATCATCTGCAAATCCAGTTTTTGTTTCGGCTTGTATTAAGGCATTTTTACAGGCAAGAGAACTTCCACGTTCCCATTCAACAGTTTCAACTCCGCTAGGAATATCTGATTTTTCATCTTTTTCTGAAAGAAACAGAACAACATTATTTTCTTTTAAAACAAATCCTTCTGCAAAAGGAGCAACAAGGGGTAATTCTTTTCCAGCAATAAAAATATTCTTTGACATTCTTAGATTATAGCATATCTATACACTTTTACCAAATACACCATTATGATATAATTTTGGACTATGAAAGTATGGATAAAATATCTTTTTGCTGCAATTTTTGGAATAATTTGTGCATTAATTCTTCCTGTTAATAATTCTACTGTAGCATCTGTAATAAATTTCTTAACTGAAATTGTAATACGTTTTGGGCGTTATATGATAATTCCAGTTGTGTTTTTTACTGGAATAATTGCGTTTAATCGTTTGCGTGAAAATCATCTGCTTGTAAAAACGGCACTTTGGACAGTTGGAGTTATTGCTGTTTCTTCGCTTATTCTTTGTAGTATTGGTCTTATTTCAATTTTAATTGTAAAACTTCCGCGAATCCCTATTACTGTTGAAAATGTTACGGAAGCTGCTTCGCTTAACATTGAAAATCTTTTGCGTGCATTATTTCCGTATTCTGCCTTTGAAACGCTTAATAATGGTACTTTTATTTTTGCAGCATACTTTTTTGCTCTTCTTATTGGTTGTGCGTCTACTTCTGATCCTGTTCTTTTTAGACCTGTAACAACTTTAATGGATTCACTTTCTAAACTGATGTACAACATTGCCGTTATTTTTACGGAATTTCTTGCTTATGGAATGGTGGCAATTCTTTGTTTTTGGACGATTCAGTTTAAAACGATAATTTTAAGTGGCGTTTTTACTCCAATGATTTTAATGCTTTTGGTTGACTTTTTTATTGTTGCCGGCCTTATTTATCCGCTTATTATCCGTTATCTTTGCCACGATCCGCATCCTTACAGAATACTTTATGCTTCTCTTTGTTCAATAATTTCTTCGTTTTTTACGGCAGATTCAAACCTTGTGCTTTTAATAAATATGAGGCACGGAAAAGAAAGTCTTGGAATCCGCAGAAGAATAAATGGAACAATTCATCCGCTGTTTACAATTTTTTCGCGGGGTGGTTCGGCACTTGTTACTTCAATCGGTTTTATAATGATTTGGAGGTCATATTCAAGTTTAAATATTCCGATTTTAGATATTCTTTGGATTTTGGCAGTTTCCTTTGGAATCTCTTTTCTTTTGGGTGGCTTTCCTTCTGGCGGTGCGTTTGTTTCGCTTGCAGTTTTATGTACGCTTTATGGAAAAGGTTTTGAAACGGGCTTTCTTTTGTTAAAACCTGCTGCACCGATAATTTGTTCGTTTGCTGCTGCTTTTGATGCCCTTACGGCAATGTTCGGAAGTTACATAATTGCAGTAAAAACAAAACTTATTGAACATCACGGAATAAATCACTTTATTTAATCCAAGAAGTTATATTAAACATTAATATATAGAAGAAAATTTAAAACATTTAATAAGGAAAATATAAAATGAAAACTTCAAAATTTATTATTTCAACTTTGCGCGATGCTCCGAATGACGCTGTAATTTCAAGTCACAAACTTATGATGCGTAGCGGAATGCTTAGAAAACTTGGAAACGGTCTTTATGCTTATATGCCGCTCGGTTTTCGTTCGCTAAAAAAATTGCAGACAATTATCCGCGAAGAATTAGATAAATCAGACTGGTTAGAAATGAAACCGACTGTAATTCAGCCTGGAGATTTATGGAAAGAATCTGGTCGATGGGACAAAATGCACGACGAAATGCTTAAGGCACAGAATCGTCAGGGGCAGGATATGGTAGTTTCTCCGACTGCGGAAGAAGCATTTACTGCTTTAATTCGCGAAGGACTTTCTTCATATAAGCAGCTTCCGTTTATGGTTTACCAGATTAACACAAAATATCGCGACGAAATCCGTCCTCGTTATGGTGTTATGCGTGGCCGCGAATTCATTATGATGGACGCTTATTCTTTTGACGAAAACATTGAATCCTTGAACGCTTCTTACGACAATATAGCAGCCGCTTACCGCCGAATTTTCAAGCGATTGGGCTTAAAAACGATTTCCGTTAAAGCCGACACAGGTTCAATGGGCGGTTCAGGTTCAGAAGAATTTATGGTAGAAAGCGAAGTTGGGGACGATACTCTTTTGCTTTGTCCAAATTGCGATTACGCTGCAAATGTTGAAAAAGCGTCTTGCAAGGTAGAAACTGCCCTTGATTCAAACGGAAAGCCACAAGTTAAAACTGAACTTCCAACAGAAAAAGTTGCAACTCCGAACGTATTTTCTATTGAAGATATGGAAAAATTCTTTGGCGAAAAGTCAACTCGCTTCTTAAAAGCATTAATTTACAAAGTTTACAACTGTGCATTGGATTTATCTAAAAACGAAGAATACAAAAATGCAAAAACCGTTACAGAAGGCGGTCAGACTTACTATCCTGAAACTTACTGGTGCGTTTTAATCCGTGGCGATTTAGATGTAAACGAAGTAAAACTTGCTTCAGTTTTAAAAGCCAGTGGTGCAGAACTTGCAAATGACGAAGATGTTTTAAAATATTCAGGTGCTCCACACGGATTTGTTGGCCCAATCGGTGTAAAAATTCCTGTTTTGGCTGATGAATCAACTTTAACAATGCACGATTGTATTGGTGGCTCGGGTGAAAACGGTTTCCACTTAAAGCACATTGAACCTGGCCGTGATTATGTTCCGTTTATGACATCCGATGTTCGCACTTGTAAAGAGGGCGATAAATGCCCTGAATGTGGTGGTTCTTTCTATATGAAAAAAGGAAACGAACTTGGCCACATCTTTAAACTTGGCGATAAATACACAAAATCAATGAATGTAACTTTCCTTGATCAGAATGCAAAACCAGTTACTCCAATTATGGGCTCTTACGGAATCGGTGTTGACCGAACGCTTGCAAGTATAATCGAAGCCTCTCATGATGAAAATGGAATTATCTGGCCAATGACAGTCGCTCCGTTCCAAGTTGTAATTGTTCCTGTAAAATACGACGGCGAAATGAAAACTGTTTCTGATAAACTTTACGAAGATTTGCAGAATGCAGGAATCGAAGTTCTTTTGGACGATCGAAACGAACGCCCTGGCGTAAAATTCAAGGATTTTGACTTAATTGGAATCCCTTTGCGTGTTGTAGTTGGCGAAAAAAATCTTCCAAATGTAGAAATCAAACTTCGTAAAGAAAATGAAGCAAAATTGATTTTAAAAGACGAAGCAGCCGCCAAAATCGCAGAAATCGTAAAATCAGAATTGGACGCTTTGAATAAATAATATGAAAAAACTTATTTCTTTTTTTGGAATGTTTATCTTCTCTTTTTGTGCTTTATCCGCTCTTACAGGCTTTAAGGTAGCAGTTCCTGACTTACCGGGAGAATACGTTTATTATCATGATTTAAGTTTTGAAAACGAAAGTTATGTCGGTTTTTTAACTTACGATGAAAAAACGTACTCTGCCCGCTATTATTCTCCTGTGCAAAACGAAAAAAAACTTCCAGAAAAAGAAGTACAGATTTTTTTTACGATAAACCCCAATGCAGATCATATTGAATTTACAGGCGAAAAGATTTTGAACATTCAAATGCTTTCAGAAGATGACACGCAGATTGTAAATTATCTTCACGACCTTGTTTATGAATTTAGTGCAAGGAGAGCAAAAGTTTTTGTAAATACAAACGATTCAAACTTAGAAAAAACTTTTACACAAGAAGATTATGCACAATTTGGCGGTCCTGTGCAAATTGGGTGGAATACGTTAATTCCTCTTTTTAATGTTGAATCGATTTACAGTGAAAACGATGCGAAAAAAACATTTTATGTTGTAACAATGGGGCGTATTACAAACAGCGAAGACAAAAGTTTTGAAAACTTTAAGGGCTTTTCTTGTGAGTTTAAGGCAAAAAAGCACAACGTAAAGATTAATAAAAAAGCAAAAATGCTTGAATGTGTAAATAAAACTACAGAAAATCAATATTCAATTTATTCTGATTGGAAAAGAGCGGCAGAAAATGTTTTTATGTTAGGCGACACGGCAGTTTTTATGGAAGGAAAGACTTCTAAAACTAATGAAACTTACCTTAATCGTTCAATTGTTTTAAGTTCTGGGGAAAATTATCTTGATTTTGAAAGTCTTACTTTTAAGAACGGCCTTTTTAAGGCAAATTACGTAAATTTTCAAAGTAAGAACGTAACAACTTCATTAAAAAAGATACAAAAAAACGCAGAAAGCGAAGATATTTCGTGGGCAACGCTTTCTGTTTTTTGCGATGTTTACAAAAAGAATCCTAAATATTTTGAAAAAATTATAGAAAGTTTTAATTCAAAAGATTAAAACTTCGTTAAAAAGAATTTCTTGCAAGAGGAGAGCCAATCCATTGACCTTCTGAACCAAGGTATTCTTTTTTTTCGCCTTCAATTAAAAACTGAACGCTTTTTACTGTGCTAAACTCCGTTGCGGTGTATACAATCTGCATAAGCTGGGCAATGCTACCTTCTACACCGTAAGAATTGAATGAAAAGCTTTCGTTAAAGTTTAAAGTTGCAACGCCGTCTTTTACGCTTGCACCAATCAATTTTGAACCAGACGGAATAAGACTCATTGCGTTTTTTTCGCTGGGAACTGGTCCTGCTAAAAGGGCTTTTATTGCGTCAGTAAGAGGGGAGTCGGATTTGGAAAGTTCCCTTTTTACTGCCATACGGTTTACAGAGCCGTCTGCACCAATCGAAACAAAATAAAGTGTTGCAGTGCGAGTTGCTTTTTGTACAACTTTTTGATTTTCTGCCGCTTTTTTAGTTTCTGTTTTTGAAAGGCTACTAGTTTCTTCTTTTTTTAAAGTTTTGTCTGTTTCGTTTGTTATGTCAGGTTCTTGTAAAACTTCTGCACTTTCTAACTTTTCTTCGCTATTAGTTTTATCTTCAAACAAATCAATTTCTATATCTTCTGGAACAGAGTCTTCTTTTATCGGGTGTTTTTCTACAAACTCTGGAGTAGAAACTCCTACGCGTTCAAAAAAATTAGTTCGCTTTAAGTTTGAAACAATATCATCTTTTTTTACAAAAAACAGAATAATAATTAAGATTACAATTACAAAAAATGCGGCAACATAAAGACCGCTGTTTGGTTTATTATTTTTTTCTTGAGCCATACTCTTTTATCGGATTTTTTTTTAAATAGTAAAGTATGTAAAATTGTACAATTAAAACCGTGCTTTTGTTAGCACGGTAAAAGCAAAACCTAGCGAAAATTACGCCTTAACCACTGTTAAAAGCATTTTGTATGGTGTAACTGCTTTTAATGCGTGCGGAGCACCTGCCGGCATGATAAGAGATTCGCCTTCTTTTATCGTAAGGTTTTCGCCATTTAATTGAATCTGGGCAGAACCCTCAAGGCAGATAACAAAAGCGTCTCCTGGTGCAGAATGAGTGCTGACGCTCTGTTCTTTGTCAAAAGCAAAAAGAGTCATTGTAAGATTAGGATTATTTACAAGAGTTTTGCTTACAATTGTGTCTTTTTCCCATTCAATTTGATTCTTTAATGTAAGAATTTTTCCTTGTTCAAAGTTTTTAATGAACATAATATTTTCCTCCTGAAAATCTTTATTTATTGTCATAAAAAGTATTTTATACGGTTCGTTTTGTTTACCTGTAATCTGAAACTCGTTTTTAGGTTCTATGTACAAGGCTTTTCCTTTTGGGGAATCTTTACTTATAACTTTTCCGTTCTTTTTTGTTTCAAGAATAACTGAGCCTTCAAGCACATAAAGCAAAAGTTCCTGTGGAATTGTTTGCCACGTTATGCCTTCGCCCTGCCCAAAAGAATAAAGGGTCATTTCAAAAGTTTTAGAGGAACATACATTTTTGCTTATTACAAGCCCTTCTTTCGCATTTATTTCTTTTGAAAGCGAAAAAATTGAAGAATACGGTAATTTTGTAAAAAACATTAAAAGGTTGACCTCGTCTTTTTTATTCTAATTTATCCTATTATAAATATATTGCACAATATAAAGGAAGTGTTAATTTTTTTTGAGTAAAGCCAATGT
>CAYZXM010000046.1:0-15888 GCA_964482455.1 uncultured Treponema sp.
CCCATACCCATTTGAGCAGTTCCCATCTGATTCATATTCATTTGCATAGAAGCCATAGGCTGCTGCATTCCCATGCCCATCTGCCCCATACCCATCATCTGAGGTTGCTGCATCATACCGCCAGCCACAGTGTTCATTCCAGAAACAGAGTCTTGTACCATTTCTAAATCAGCAGGTTCTGAACCGCCACCATAAGCTTTACTAATCTGTTCAGCAGCTTGTCCGCCAATACATTCCCATAAAGTATAAGTTTGACCATCTAAAGAAATAGGATAACTTATTAACGGAAACTTATTCTGAGGGATTCTAAGCATTGCCTTTGGATTATTTGTAGCTTCCGGAGGATTACAAGCAAGACCAGGAAACTTTCCAGTTTTATCAAGTTCCTGAATTTCAGTTCCTGAATGCATTGAAACAACTTCCGAAATGCAATTTAACGCCATTTCATCAAAATCAGCATTTTCTTCTTTTGTAATAAGATTTACAATTTTTTGAGCAAGTTCAGGTGCTAAAAGATAACTATGCTCCCCTGCCATTCCAGAAGAAAAATCCGAAGTAACAGAAACAACAACTTCCGGGATTTTTGCAAGAAGTGCATCTCTGTCCAAAAGTTCAACTGACGGTGCAGAACTAGAAAAAGTTACTCCAGTCATTGAATTAAGTTTTTCTATAAAAGGTTCAGTTAACTTTCCTGCAAAATCAGTTAGAATCTGAGTATCGATATGAACAGCAGGACCATCACTTACATGTCCGGATGGAGTTAGTCCATCACTAGAAACACCCGAAAGTAAAGCGTCAATTTCATCCTGCGAAATAACACCATCACTCATAATGAATCATCTCCTTCTACAGAAAGCTCTTCAAAATCTTCTGCAGCAACATCTTCTAATTTTCCTGTAACCTGAACTGCCATCTTTTTTCCAACAATACCAGGTTGACAATAAAACTTCTTTTTATTTCCAACACTTAAAGTAAAAGGTTCACCAACTTTTGTATTAGAAAGACGAACAACATCTCCAACTTTTAAGGCAAGAACATCTCTAACAGGAAGATTTATAGTTCCTACTTCTGCAATAACTTCCATATCAACGGAAGCAAGTTTTTCTTTTAATGTTCCCAAATACTGTGTTGTAGAACTTCTTCTTACAGAAGAAAACCAAAATTGTGACGAAAGTTTTGAAATTATAGGCTCAATAGTAAGATATGGAATACAAAAGTTCATCATACCTTCTTCATCAGCAACTTTAGTTTCTAAAGTAATAAGAACAACCATTTCATTTGGAGGAACAATCTGAGCAAACTGAGGGTTTGTTTCTATTTGACTAAGACGAGGTCTTAAATCAATTACCTGAGTCCAAGCCTCTCGCATATTTGCAAGAATACGAACAATAATCCCTTCCATAACAGACTGTTCAATATCAGTAAGATCTCTATTTCTCTTATCTGATACAGGAAGTCCCCTACCACCAAAAAGACGATCAATCATACAAAATGTAATTGCAGGGTCAATTTCCAAAACAGCATTACCTTTTAAAGGATCCATATTAACAACAGCCAAAGTTGTTGGAGAAGGAATTGAACGAATAAATTCTTCATAAGTAAGCTGATCTACAGACGCAACATGAACATGAACTAACGAACGCAACTGAGCAGAAAGAGAAGTCGTGGTTAAACGAGCAAAGGTTTCATGCATATTTGAAACCGTACGCAACTGTTCCTTAGAGAATTTGTCAGGACGTTTAAAATCGTAAATTTTTATCTTTCGAGTATCATTGACCGGCTTAAAATCATCAGTATCAGATTCCCCTGTACTAATTGCAGTTAAGAGTTGGTCAATTTCATCCTGCGACAAAACTTCATTCATCTGCCTTCCACCTTAAAAGATTTACTGTTCAAGAACATCTAACTGCTGAAAAGATATGTCCTTAATCTTGGAAGAACTTAAAATCTCATCATTAATTTCATTTCTTAATTCAATCTTAAGTTTCTGCTCATTCTGAGGACGCAATTCTGCAACCGTCTTTTGTGTAAAATATCGGCGTAAAAAATCTTTTAATTCAATATTTCTTTGTGTAATTTCAGTAGAACACAATTTATCTTCTTTTTTGTAACCAAGTGCAATATCAACTACTACACTAGCAGGAATATCATCACTTGTTTTTGCACGAATAACACCAATAGAAGTATACCAGTCCAAAACTTCCCTTGTATTTTGATATTCGTCAGAAGCAGAAATAACCGGTCCTTGTGCAGGTCGGTTATTATCAATTATTTTTACAGTTACAACAACAATTACAACAATTAAAATTACAGCACCAACAGCAATGGCAATCCATTTTAAAAGTGAATTTAATAAACCACCAGCTTTACCATTCTTTACAGATGAAGTTGATTCTGAACCTTCGTCTAAACCGTCAAGTCCGTCGTCTGCCATTTTTCCTCCCGAAAAACGCTTTTTTATTATAAAAACATTTTTAAATAGATATATTCATTAAGTATATACTTAAAAATGTCCCTCGTCTAGGATAATAATATCTACACGCCGATTATATGCTCTTCCCTCCGGAGTATCATTAGAAAACTTCGGACGAGTATCCGCATACCCAGCAATAGAAAATTTATTTTCTTCAATACCATAATCTGCAAGATAATGTAAAACATTCATTGCTCTAGCTGCCGAAAGTTCCCAATTGCTTACAAACTTAGAATCTTCTGAAACTGGAGTATTATCAGTATGACCCTCAACTCTAAATCTTCTATTCTTTAATTCAGGCGACTTAAAAAAATCTGAAAGACGCAAAAGAGTATCACGAGTTTCATCTATATTTAATTCCGCTGAACCTTCCTTAAAAAAATTATCTGCAACAAGCGAAATTACAAGCCCGCGTTCATCACTTGTTATTGTAATCCTATTTGACTTTACATCTGGAGCAAAAAGAGAAACAGCCTTCTTTTTTGCAAGACCAAGCGACTTTCCTTTTTCTATGGAAGGAAGAGAGTTTATTGTATTTCCTAAATCTGAAAGTTTTCCAGTAGAAAGCGAAAGTCCGCCATTAACCGATTCAGTTTCATTCATCTGAAGCGATTGCGTAATCGTAGCAAGCTGAGTAACGTCTACTTCTGAAGGGTTATAAAGCATAACGAAGAAGCAGAGCATAAGTGTAATCATATCTCCATAAGTACCCATCCAGGCACTTGACGGTTTTTCAGGTTCCTTCTTTTCTCTTGCCATGCTATTTTCCTTAGTCCTTTAAAATATCTGCTTCAATTGATTTTCTTGTTACCGGGTCAAGATAAGTAAGAAGCTTTTGACCCATAATTCTAGGGTTTTCACCAGCCTGAATTGCAAGAACACCTTCTATTATCATTTCTTTTGATTTCATTTCCAAAGCATTATGTGCAATTAACTTTTGTCCGAACGGAGTTAAAAGCCAGTTTGCCATCATAGAACCATAAAGAGTTGTAATAAGGGCAACGGCCATGTTAGGACCAAGGGATGATTTATCTTCAAGGTTATTCAACATACCAATAAGACCAAGTACGGTACCCATCATACCAAAACCAGGAGCAAAGCCAGCCCACTGGTTAATAATATTAACCCATTCCATGTGTCTTGCTTCGCACTGGCTCATTTCGTTTTCCATAATTGTGCGGATTATGTTTCCATCAGTACCGTCAACTACAAGACGCAAGCCACTTCGCATAAAAGCATCATCAAGATCATCAATACCGTCTTCCAAAGCAAGAATACCTTCCCTTCTGGCTTTGTTTGATAAATCCATAAGTTTTGAAATAAGATTCTTTTCTCCAAAATCAGGAACTTTAAATGCTCTTGCAATAACCTTAAAAACTCCAAGAGCCTTAGAAACTGTTGTTAAAATAAAAATTGAGGCATATGAACCACCAATTGTCATGAATACAGAAGGAATATCAATAATTCCTCCCATTGTACCACCAGATGTCAATACAGACATTACGATACAGGCAGCACCACCAACAAGACCAATTATTGTTGCTATATCCATTTACAAAACCTCTTGACTGTTTATACCGATTTTTTTTCTATATGCAATAATTTTTTCAATTACTTCTTCCGGAGAATTCTTTATAACAATTTTTTTTCCAGAAAGCATAGAAAGAGTTAAATCCGGGTTTGTTTCCATACTTTCTATCATATGAGGATTTACCCAGTAAACTTTTCCATCCAGACGCATAACATCAATCATTACTTTTTATTTTCCCTTGTAATGTAAATATCGTCAAGAGAGATTCTATTTTACTCTCTTAAAGAAAACTTACTCTGCATTATATTTTACGGTTATTTTTTATTCAACTTTTAGACTTTGTTTTCTAAAGTATTTCTGTAAGAAAATCATTTAAAAAAAGAATTCCTTCCATATTAAGTGAATAAAAATGCTCACCATTAATGTTTTTAATGGAACATAAACCTTTTTCTTCCCATTTTTTAAACGTAGACATAACTTTTTTTGGAAAACCAGTTGAAAATCTTTTTTTAAAATCTTCTTCAGAAACACCTTTAAGAGTTCTTAACCCCATCATAAAAAATTCAAATTTTTGCGTTTCAATAGAAAGATTTTCTTTTGTTCCAGGTGCATTTTTTAAGCAGTCTTTATCTAAAAAATCAATATTTTTCCAATAATCAATGTATTTATTTACATCACAAACATTTGTAAATCTTACCGCATTTCTTCCATAAACCGAGAGCGTTCCGCCTGAACCACAACCAAGATAATCATTAAGATTCCAATAAACCATATTATGTTTACATTCATAACCCGAAAGGCAAAAGTTAGAAACTTCATATTGAAAGTATCCGTTTTTTAATAAAAAATCCCTTCCGATAATCCAGATTTTATCCGCTAAATCAAAATCATACATACAAGGATTTCCTAAAAGTTTTTTACCAAGCGGTGTTTCTTCTTCTATTGTGAGTGAATAAAGTGAAATATGCTTTGGCCTAAACGCTATAACCTTAGAAAGAGTTTCTAAAGACAATTCTTCATTTTCAAAAGGAAGACCCGAAATTAAATCAACAGAAAAAATACCTTTCCAGTGATTTTTTAGGATATTCATTGCACTAATATTCTGCTTTTCGTCAGCCCTTCGGTTTACATTTTTTAATGCATCGTGATTTAAGGATTGTATTCCGCAAGAGATTCTTGTTATTCCCAAAGAAGAATAAATATCTAATTCCTCTTCTGAAACATCATCAGGATTTACTTCTATTGTAACTTCATCAGGATTTTTCTTTAGAGCAAAAAAAACAGCATCCATAATCTTTTTTAACTGCTCTTTTCTTAAAAGACTTGGAGTTCCACCGCCAATATAAACTGTATTTAAAGAATCGATATTATTAAATGCTTTTCTAATCTTTATTTCATTACACAAAGAGAGTACATATTCATCTGGAACATATAAAACATTATTTTTATTCATTCCGTTTAAGGAACATTCAGTGCTAAAAAAATCACAGTATGAACATCTTGATTTACAAAACGGAATATGTATATAAAGTGAAGTTTCCAAAATTAAAAATAAACTTTTATTTTATTAAGCGGGAAAAAACAAAAAAGGGCATTTGCCTTTATTGACTTCTTTTTAATTGCACCCGTAAAACGAGAATCTACACAGGAAACTCTGTGATCTCCCAAAACAAAATACTCATCTTTACCAAGCGTAATTTCTTTAAATGAAGCACTTACCCCCAAAGAAGAATCCCACATACTAGGAAGAACATCTATAGAAATATTATAAGGCTTATCTACAAGTTCAAATTCCGTAAGGAAATAATCTTCTCCTTTTGGTTTTATGTACAGAATATTATCGTTCATATAGATAGTATCGCCTGGAATGGCAATAACACGACGCATAAACATATTCTTTCCCATATTGCTTCTTTTTGAAATTAAAGAAAACTGACGAAGCGTAAAGAATGACACAAAAGAGTCAAGAATCTTTAATTTAAAAGAACTTTTTGTTTTTTCAAGCGGTTCAACAAGAACAATATCACATCGTTTTATACTCTTTTTTAATGGAGAAAAAAGAATACAGGATTTTCCAGAATAATCAGGCTCCATAGATTCAGAAACATTTCTTACAGAAAAAACTACAAAATTAAGAATAAGATTAACAACTAAAAAAACACATATACCGTAAAGAAATAAAAATTTAACTTTCTTTTGAAAATCTTTTTTTAATGTGTACGAAAGTTCAAAAAGTTTTTTGTTCATAAGAATAAAATATCATAAATCTAAGCACGCTTACAAGCAGATTAAAGTCATATTTTTTTTTAATCGGGTACCGTTTAAGTTTAGTACTTAAAAAAAAAGATAGAAAAAAAACATTCATTGCATAAAGCCTAGTTTCTCAATGAAAACATTCAATTTTATCAAGAAAAACACATAAAAAGCACAGAAAATGGATTTTACTCACTCTGAATATCAGGATTTTTAATAGACGTGCAGTTCATACTTTCAAAAAACACTAATGTGTTGCCGATGTTTTAAGTATCGTTTATAATTCAAGTATGGCTGAAGATAGAAAAATTATTGCTGAAAACAGAAAAGCTCGTTTTAACTATTTTATAGAAGAATCTTACGAATGCGGCGTTGAACTTAAGGGAACGGAAGTAAAATCTGTAAAAGCCGGTGCAATTTCCTTTCCAGATGCATTTGCCGAAATAATTAACGGTGAGATTTTCGTAAAAAACTTTCACATTTCAGAATACTCATATTCTTCTATTTTTAACCACGATCCAGACCGACCTAAAAAATTACTATTAAAAAAGCAGGAAATAAAAAAGATAACCCGAAAGGTCGAAATGAAGGGTTATACACTTATTCCCATTGATTTTTACTTAAAAAACGGAATGATAAAAGTTACGCTCGGAGTGTGCAAAGGTAAAAAACAATTTGATAAACGTGCAACTATAAAAGAGCGTGATGTAAACCGCGATATTCAAAGAGAATTTAGAAAAGGGCTTACTGGTCAGTGAAAAAAAAGTTATTTTTCTTATTTTTTTGCACAATTCTTCCTTTCTCTATTTTTTGCGAAGCGATAACGCAAATCGATTTTTATGGAATTGCTTCAAAAGATGCAGAAAAAAATATGCTTTTAATGACCGAAGATGTTTTTTTTGCTCAATTAAAAGAATTAAAATTCAATATTTTAGATAAGCGATATGACAATTTTTCTGATGATTTTTTTAATAATCTTGCTGATTTTTCAAGTTCCTCAAGTCCTGAAACAAGATACTTTTACGCAACAATTTTAAAACTTGAAAGCGGAAAATGGGAAGTAAACTTTTATTTAAACCAATACAATTCAAATAAACAGGAAAGTGACAAAAAGATTTACGATTCTTATTACAAAATTCTTATGGAATCTAAAATAAATCTGCAGGCAATCGTAGAAAATCTTGCAGAAAAGCAGAATAAAACTGGCGAAGAAAAAACACTTAATGAAGATTTTACACTAGAAAGCCTTGCAGGAAGTTGGAACGGCGGAAAAGATATTAATAAAATAATCTTAATGCGAGGTGGAAGGGGCTTTGTTATCTTTAAGAATGGTGCTTCAATGAATATTTCTTTAAAGATAAAAACTGACGAAAATGGACTAAAAAAAATAGAAGCAGTTCAAACAAGTCTTTCTAATGCGTCTTTCTTTCCTGAAATTGACCGAAAAAAAGCCCTTGAAAATGCTGCAAATGAAAAACCTATTTTATGGAATCTTGATTTTAAAAATCAAAATCTTTTAAGCGGAACGGTAGAAACACTTATTCAAAACGAAGCAGGCGAAGTCATAAGAAAAGAACTTCCTGCTGAATGGAAAAAGTATTAAAAGTTTTCTGTAATTTTAATTTCACCAGGACGAACTACAATAACCTTTCTGTTTTCAATACGAACGATTGTAGAAGGAACTGACTTTTTACAGTCGCCTGAATCAATGATAAGCGAAACTTCGTTTTCAAACTCTGCTTTTATTTCTGAAACTTTTAAAAGTACAGGAAAGCCGCTTCTGTTTACGCTTGTAGAATAAATGGGTTTTCCAGTTTTTATTATAACATTTCTAAGCCATTCATCGCCTGGACAGCGAACAGCAACGGTTTCTTTAGGATTATTTTTTTTATGAACGATGATTGTAAGTGGTCCCGGCCAAAAGGAAAGCAGTTTTTCTGGAATTATATCATCGGTTATTTTTTGAATATCTTCTGGTTTTCCAATTAATTCTATAAAAGGTTTTTCTTCTGCTCTTCCCTTTATTGCCCTGATTTTTGAATCAGTTTTTTCTATTATACCTGAAAAACCGTAAACAGTATCAGTTGGAAGGATTAAAACTTTTTCTTTTTTTAATAAGTCTGCACAAATATCTAATGAAGATTCATCACATTTGTTTAATGTCATATATTGGTATTCCTTTTATTAATACATTCTTTTTACTAGGTAAAATTATATTACCGTTATTTAAATCTATAAGGAATATTAAAAAAAGCGAAAGGGCAAAAAAAGACAATCCGCAGAGTTTGCAAGTTTTTTCAGACATACATGGAACATTTTTTTTACGCATAACAGTTCCTATATCGTATAATTCAGTTTGAGATGGTTTTAGTCCTGTAACTTTTACAAGTTTTTCTTCATTTCCTACATAATCAAGTTTTCTTGCATAGGCTGCAATAACATCTTTATCACCAAGTAAGGCTGAGTATTCAAGAGTAAGTTCATTATTTATATTTTGAATCATTTCTGTTTGACGAACGATTGCTTTTTTTTGTTCCAAAAGCTTGTTATATCCAAGAATTCCATTGTTTCCTGCAACAAAAGATACAAAAGCATACACAAAAGTTCCGGTAAAAATTGCAAACAAGATTTTCACTTTTCTCATATAAAATCTTTCGGCTAACATTTTTATTTTCTGAATTTAAAAAATATGCTAAAATTAAAATATTGTAAGAGCGTGTTTTATTTTTATGCGAAATCAAAAAAAAATGCAAAAAATTAAAATATTACTCAATTTTTAGGCAAAGTATGCCGACACTCAAGAACGAGATTATATCTGAAACAGCGAGGAACTTTTATGAGTGATTCAACAGAAGATTTGAAAAATATTGACAGTTATGGTGTATGGGTAAAACGTCCGCCGCAGGATGCTTTTGATACAACAGAAGAAAACTTTGAAGAACCGGCTGTCAGTTCAGATAAAGTTTCCGTAGAAGAACCTGTTATTTCAGAAGATCTTTCGTTTGATTCTTTAAATACAGATTCAACACTTTCTGATGAAGAAGTTTCTAATATACAGGAAAATATTTCAGAATCAGAAGATACTGCTTCAAACGATACTTCTGATGACTTTTTTAAGGAAGACCTTCCTACTTTTGATTCAATAGTTCCAGAAGAATCTGATTCATTAAACTCTGAAACAGAACAGAATACGGACTCAAGTATTTCTGACATTTCTTTAGACAACTTTGTCGGCTCAGAAGGTTTTGAAGATCCGAACAAAGCATTTGACCCAAAAGAAGAGGAAGTTAAAATACCTGAAATCCAGGATATTTCTGAAAACGCCTCTCAAGATGCACCATCTTCTTCTGAAGCGGAACCAGTTTTTGAAGACGGAGAAATATCATTAGATGACTTTATGGACGGAGATTTCTCTGATTCAGGTTCGTCAGCTCCTAGCGAAAATGCTACATCTGATGAGATTTCGCTTGATGATTTCTTTGATGATGATTCATCTTCTCAAAAAGAAGATGATGTTTCTAATGATGAGCCGTTAGACATTGATCTTTCATTTACAGAAAATGCAGAAGACGTAGTTCCTACCGAAGACGCTGATTCTTCTGATAAAAACGAATCTTCTGCCTTTGTAGAAGATGATATGTTTGATAGCATTTCTAGCGATTCGGCAAATGACACTCCTACTGAAAGCAATACTGAAGCAACCGCTACAGAAGAAGTTTCGCTTGACGACTTTGGTCTTGATGAAAATTCTGATGATGCAACTGCTGTTGCCGCTGGAAATTCAGTGAATGCACAAGCTTCTGGTGAAGAAGTAGATCTTTCGGACTTTGGAATTGATAGCGAAGCTGGTGAAACTCCTGTAAAACAAGATGTTCATGCGTCTAAGAAAAAAGTTGTTGATTACGATATTGCAATCACAGAAGACGACCCTGGTTCTGAAAAACCAGCAAATGAAGTTGAAACTTTATCTGAAGTTGAAGTTGTAGCCGAAGAAAATAAAAATGATGTAAAAGTTGATTCTTCTGTTCTAGATATGATTATGCAGGAACTTTCCGGCTTAAAGAACGAAATTAATTCTTTAAAAGATGAATTTAATTCGCTTAAAGAAAATGCAGCAGTAACAGAAAAAGTTCCGGAAACACAAGTAACAAATACCGAGGTAAACAATATTCCAGTTGAAGAAACACCAGTACAGGAAACTTCTGAAGAAGCAGACATTGCCCTTCCATCAGAAACTGAAAATACAGGATTTTTTGATGATGATGATCAGGACGAAACAATTGCTTTGTCTGGCGATGAACTTTCTAATATAATGAATACTGCCGATATTACTGAAACAGAAAATTCTGACGGTGAAAAAGAAGATTTTGATATTCCAGAAGAACTTCCAAAAGAATTGCGTGTAAATCAGGAAGATGAAACTCAAACTGAAGTTCAGGCAGAAGAAAATCCACAAGATATACTAGAAAGTGAATCAAGTATTGAAGACGACACTGTAACAGAATCTATAACAGAAAATGTAACAGAAGACGAAACTGAACAGGAAACTATTCAAGAGCCAACTCAGATTTCAGAAGAAACAGTACAAACAGAAAATGAAGAAACTTCCCCTATAGTAGAAGAAACAGCCGAAGAAACTGTTCCAGAAGATTTTAATGAAAACGAACCTTTTGGAAACATTGACGAAGCATCTTCTATAGAAGAAGAACCAGATTCTGGTCTTTCTATGAATATTGACGAAGAAAAACTTGAAGAACCTGATCTTGATAATATTGACACTTACCAGGAAGAAGAAATTTCACTTCCAAAAGCAGACGAACTTGCAGACGATAAGAGCAATGCTTTTGATAACGTGTTAGTTGAATCTTCAAATTCAGATCTTATGGACTCGTTTGAAAACACAGACGAATCTTCTGATAACACAATTTTACAGCCTGAAGATTCAGAAAAAACTGAAGAAGTAGCTGAAGACGCTACAGCTGAAAACAAAGCAGAAGATGTCTTCTACAATGATTTTATTGCAGAAGACCCAACTGTTTCAGATACAATTTCAGAAGAAAACATTGATTATCTTAATGAAGATAAAAATAATGCTGCCCCTTCTACTGAAAATGCAGAAATCAATGAAGAACCAGTTACTTTATCACAGGAAAATCCAGAATCAGTTCAGGTTGAACAGACTGAATCAACAGAACAAGTTGAACAATCCGAAGAAAATACTTCTAAAGATGAAAAACTTCCTGATGATTTAAAAAATGATGTAAAATCGGTTCTTTTGTATATGGATCAGCTTCTTGAAAATCTTCCAGAAGATAAGATAATCGAATTTGCACGAAGTGAACAATTCGCAACTTATAAAAAATTGTTCACAGAGCTTGGACTTAATAAATAAAATCTAGCTTTTATTATATAAACGGGCTGTCTAAAAAGTAATGTCATACAAACCTTATTAGACAGCCCTATTTTTTTAATATCAAAATGAATACAATTTTATTTGAAAAAGCAAAAGACGGTTCACAAACTTGTTCATATTTAGGAAAATATTTACATTCAAAATACAATCCTATTCGTGAAGCCGAAAACTTTTCAAATAGTTTACGCATAGAACAAAAAACAAAATATATTGTTTTAACAGAACCTTGTATTTCCTACTCTGCTAGTTTTTTAAAAAAGAAATTCAATAATGCAAAACTTGTTGCAATTAGATATTCATTCGATTTTGAAAACTATAACCAAGATTTTGATATTGTTTTATACACAACAAATCAAACTCAAATAGAAAATCTTTTTTCCGAATTGATTTTAAAAATTGGCGAAAAAGATATTTTAAACTCTGCTTTTATTCCGTGGATTTCTTCTTCAAATGTTTTTTTTGAAACAGATAAAAAAGTTTGGAAAGAAATTAAATATACAGTTGAATATTGCCGTTCGATTTTATTTACAAATAGTTTTTTTTCAAAAAGATGGTTTTTAAACTCAATACGAAATCTTATTTTTACAAAAAATCTTTACTCATTAAACAATATAAATCCTCCCATTGTAATTGCTGCAAGTGGAAAAAGTTTAAAAACATCTATTCCCTTTTTAAAAAAGTATAGAGATAACTTTTTTCTTATTTCTGTTTCTTCAGCAACTTTACCACTTATTAAAAATAAAATTATTCCGAATTTGGTTCTTTCAACAGACGGTGGTTACTGGGCAAAAAAACATCTTGAAATATTAAAGCAGTATCCTAACATTCCAGTTGCTTTAAGTGTGGAAGGTTCATGCCCATTTTTTATTCTAAAAAATAATCCAATTATTCTTTTAAAATATGCAGATGGTACTTCAAGCAATCTTATAAATCAACTTGATTTACAAATTAGAACTTGCGAACGAAATGGAACAGTTTCTGGAACCGCTGCAGAATTTGCAATAAATCTTACAGATAAAAAGATTTACATTTGTGGGCTTGATTTATCTAATTCAAAAGGTTTTCAACATACAATGCCAAATTCACTTGAAATTTTGAATGAAAAGTCTGACACAAAAATATGCGGAGTAGAAAAAAGGTCAGCACAAAGTGAATTAAATTCTTCTTCTCTTAAGATTTATGAAAAATGGTTTTCTTCTTCTAAAAGAAATTTTTATGAAAAAGTTTTTAGACTTTCGGATAATTATAATTTTTCAAACAATTTAAATTCTGTAAAAGATGTTAATTTTGATTTTTTCTTAAATGATATTAAACAAAATTTTATATCAAAGGACTATAAAGAAAACGTAAAAAACATAGATTTTTTTACTAAAAATAAAATAGATAATGAAAGAATTGTAAATTCTATATATAATTTTTTAGATGGAAATCTTACAACAGACGATTGGATGAACGATTTTTTTCCAGCAGAAATGTTTTCTATTGAAAACACAATGAATAAAAATGAAAAAGAAAGAAAAATATTAGAACTTTCAGAAAAAAATAAAAAATTTATACAAAAAATAAAAAGATTATTAGACAATGATTTATAAAACAATTGAAAAAACAAAAAATAATTCTCTTACTCCCCTTTTTTTTAGTGGAAAATCATTTCATTCAAAATATAATCCAGAAAGAGAAGCAGAACAACTTGCCCAAACTCTTAAACCAAGTGATTTTTTTCTTGTAACAGGGCTTGGAGCGGCTTTTCACATTAATGCTCTAAAAAAAAGATTTCCATCAGCATTTATTCTTATTCTTGAATCATCTGAATACGATATTGATTTTCTTTTTAAAAATTTTCCATCTCTTAACTCGATTTTTGATGAAAAAACAGAAATTTGTACGATTCAAACACTTTGTGAAAAACTTAAACAGACTTTTATACCAGCAAAATATGAAAGTTTTTCAATTTTTACTATAAATAGCTGGCTGAATGAAAACGATAAAGAGTCTATTTTTACAAAAACAAAAAACTCTCTTAAAGAAATTTCCGCGGATTTTTCCGTTCAATCTCATTTTGGAAAATTATGGCAAAAAAATATTCTGTTGAATTTAAAACTAGCCAAAAATCAGAAAGTTTATAATTTTCCAATTGAAAAAAAATGTATTATTTGTGCAGCAGGTCCTAGTCTTGATAAAAAAATCGATTTCTTAAAGAAGAATAATAATGAATTTTATATAATTTCAACTGATACTGCATTAAAAACTCTTGAAGTAAATAAAATATGTGCCGATGCCGTACTTTCTATAGACGGTCAGATGGTTTCTTTTTCTCATTTTTCAAATAAAGTAAATTCTAAAACTCTTTATATTTTCGATTTAATGGCAAATGCTTCCGCTGTAAAAAAAATTAAAAAAAATAACGGAAAAATACTTTTTACAGTTTCTTCTCACCCGCTGGAACAATTTTTAAGTTTTTTTTCTCCTGATAGCTTTTTTGCACTTGATTCTTCTTCTGGAACTGTAACAATCGCTGCCTTAGATTTTGCTAAAAAGGCAGGTTTCTGCGATATAAGCATAATTGGTGCTGATTTTGGATTTTTGAACAATAAAACCTACGCAAAAGGAACTTATTTAGATAGAATTTATTATTGCAACGCAAATAAACTTGAATCCGCTGAAAAACAATTTTCAAAATTAATGTTTAGAACAGAACTTATAAATATTCAAAATAAAAAAACAACAGAAATATTAAAATTTTATGAAGAAAATCTTTATACTTGGTGTAAAAAAAATAATTGTAAAATCAGTTATGAAAATGAAAGTTATGAAATAAAAAATAATGAAAAAACTCTTAAAACAATTCAAAATAATACTTTCGATTTTAAAAAATTTTATAAATTCATAAATAACTTGAATGATTCAGAAAAGAAAATGCTTGAAACTGCAATTCTTCCATATATTGCATGGGAAAAAAATCAGAATAAAAAAAGAAATAGTTTTACAGAATGTTCAAATATTGCACTCAAAGATATACTAAGATATAATTTGGATTATGAAACGTAAGTACATAAATTTGTTTTCAATAGTAATTTTAGCAATATTTATCGGCTCTATAACATATTTATTAATCTCTGTTATAAACGATTATAATTTGGGACTTAAACAGTCAGAAAATAAAATTAAAGAACTTTCAAATTATATTGAACAAAACCCTGAAGAAATAAACAAAGATTTTTTTATTCAGAATAAAGAAATAATCTCTATAAAATATTCAAAGAATAATCAAGTTTTATTTTCACTGCCAGATAAAACAACAGCTGAAAATATAAAAACATCGCGTTTTATAAAAGTTTATTACAAAACAATTGTTAAAAACGAAGATTCTTATGAATTAAAAACGGCATTTTATATTTTAAATCCACAGTCAATTTATATTGCAGCAAAAAAAAGTTTTTTTATCATTTTGGGTGCAACCATAATTACAATCGCTATGCTTATTTTTGTATCAGTAAAAACAACTCCATATTCAGAAAATATACCAGACACTAGTGACAGTGACGCAGAAGAAAATGATAATGACCAGGAAAATAATGATACTTTTTCCAATGATTTTTCAATACAAAATGAAATAGAAGAAAACTCTCCTACTGAGCAAAATGAGATTAATATTGAAGATATAAACACAGAAGCAGAACAAAAGAATGAAAGTGCAGAAAACGAAACAACTGAAAATCCTCAGAATTCTTCTTATGATAACAATGATATTACCAAAAAGGAAAATGAAATTTCTGAAGATTGCACTTTAACAGAAAAAATAGACATTCTATTAAAAAAAGCGGAGCAAGATAATTCAGATCTTTCATTATTTTTAATAGAAATAAACAACTCTGATAAACTGCCTGATATAAAAACATTCCTTTCTGATAATTATGGAAAAGATAAAGTTTATGACTATTCAAGTTCAACTTTTGCATTATTAAGGGAAAACACTTCTATTGATGAAGCAGAGGATAAAGCCGCATTTATTCAAAACAATATCGAAACATTATTCGATGAAAAAGATTTATTCATTGGACTTTCAAGTCGTTCAATAAGAACTTTAAGCGCAGAAAGACTTATTTGCGAAGCAGAAGAAGCATTAAACCACGCAAAAAACGAACCAGATTCAAGAATTGTAGGTTTCCATGTTGATGTTGAAAAATACAAAGAAATTATCGAAAACAATAAAAAATC